>JBGTAO010000192.1:0-4137 GCA_041749835.1 Gemmata sp.
GGTCGGCCCGACCGCACCAAAAACGAAGAGCGGGCTGGAAGCCCGCGGTCCCAGGATAACGCTCGCCCAAACTCCTCCCGGGACCGCAGTCGTCTCGACCGCACACGAGCGTCAGTTCTCCAGCGTGGCCAGTGCGACCGCCAGCCGACAGCCGCTTTCGAACTCCGCCAGATCGACGTATTCCTTGACCGTGTGAATCTCGTTTTGCCCAGCACCGAAGGTGACGGTGGGAACGCCGTGCTTCACCATCCAGTTGGCATCGAGTCCGCCGTTGGTCACACGGAAGTTCGGCTCCCGCCCAATCGCTTTCACCGCCGCTGCCGCTCGCACTGCCACCGGAGCATCGTCTTTCATGCGGAACGGCAGGTAATCGAGGCGGGAGGTGAACTTGATCTTGGCAGGCCGTCCCTGATCGTCGCGCACTTTGGTGGCAGCGGTGGTGAAGGCGGCCTTGAATGCGGCACTGATTTCCCGCACGAATTTGGCGTCGTGGCTTCGGCTCTCCCCCTTGATGTGCACAAAGTCGGTGACCACATTGGTGGCGTCGCCGGCCGAGCGGCCATCGGTGGTGCCAACCTGCCCAATGTTGCTGGTGCCGAGCTTGCCGTTCTTCGAGACTTTGCCCCACCAACCGCCGTTGAAGACATCGTTCATGGCCAGTGCCAGCACCATCACCGCCGAGATTCCCTTTTCCGGCGCGACCCCGGCATGCGAGGCTTTACCGGCAATATCGACGGTCCAGCGATCGGCTCCGATGGCACCCACAATGACATCGCCGGCATTTCGGCCATCGACGTTGAAGCCCATGACAGGACCACCCAGATCGGTGGGGTTCAGGTGCTTGGCTCCGAACAAGCCGCTCTCCTCTCGAACGGTGAAGAGCAATGTGAGCGGTGGGTGCGGAAGCTTCTGGCGGAGTAATTCCGCGACCATCGTGACGAGCACGGCGCACCCCGTGCGATTGTCGCCACCCAGCGCCGTGGTTCCTTCCTGTTCATTCACCACCCGCTTGCCCTGAACCTTCGGCTTCGCCCCGGCACAGAGCGGCACGGTGTCCATGTGAGTCATGAACAGCAAGGGCTTGGCCGATTTCTTTCCCACGCCGGGGAGTTTGACAATCAGATTGCCGGTTTGCGTCGGTTCCGGAATGCGGGTGTTCGCATCATCGAATCGGATTGCGGTGCCAGGAACGCCGGCCTCCTTGAGAGCGGCCACAATCTCCTGACCGATCGCCGCTTCTTCACCAGTGATTCCCGGAACAGCGAGAAACCGCAGCAGCCGTTTGATCGCGACAGCGGTATTGACCTCAAACGGGGCAGCAATGGTGCTCATGGAGTGCTCTGGCGGGTGGCCGGCGTGAACCAGCGGATGATAGCGGGATGCGAACAACCATTGTATGGAAGTGCTGCCGTTCGCTCGGTATCAAGTTCGTTGTGGGCTCGTTGAAATTAGCGCACGCGGAGCAGCTTCTTCAGCCGGACATCGAGCCGGGCCCACACTTCCCCCTTGGGATGCTGGACCGCCGGGAGATTGTTGGGGAAGTGTGTGAGTTTCCCGCTGGGATCGACCTGAGCGAAGCCCAGTAATGCTTCCGCCCAAACCCCTTGTTCCGAATCGAGCGGCGTTCCCACGAGGCCACAAACCAGGTAAGCGGAGGTTCGATGCAGGACCGCACCCTGGATTTCGACCACCACGCCCACCGGCACCGGTCGCAGGCATTCCATGTTCAGAACGCGCCGCAACACGAGGTTGGCATCGGGGCCGATGTGCTTCCAGGCCGTGGCGTAGCCGGCTTCGAGAACAAACCGCAGCATGGAACCGGCGTACAGAGTACCATGATGATTTGCATCGGAAGGAAGTACAAGCTTGTGGCTCAGTGTGTTCATCGGTGAGTCCACTGTAAACGCGGATTTGGCATTCCTTACCGCGCCGATGCCATTTGCGGAAGCCCGACTCGGTGGACAATCCCGCTTCGGTTCCGCACCATGACACGAATCGCATCCCCCACAACCCCGTTCGTAAAGGCCTGCCATGCAACAAACTCTGATCCTTTTGAAACCCGACGCGGTGCAGCGCCGCTTGGTCGGGGAGATCATCGGCCGAATGGAGCGAAAGGGGCTGCGACTCGTCGGCCTGAAGCTCGTCAATCCCACCCGCGATCTGGCCGAGAAACACTACGCGGTCCACAAAGGTAAGCCATTCTACGAAAGTCTGTTGTCGTTCCTGACCAGCGGGCCGTCGGTGGCCATGGTTTGGGAAGGGCGCGAAGCGGTGGCAGCCTGTCGCGCTTTAATGGGGCTGACCGATGGTGCCAAGTCGCCCCCGGGCACCATTCGCGGCGACTTTGGCTTGAGCGTGCAAAATAACCTTGTCCATGGCAGTGATAGCCCGGAAAACGCGGCCACGGAGATCGCACTCTGGTTCACTCCGCAGGAACTGGTCACGTTCACAACCACCCATGCGAACTGGGTGGGCTAATCGGTTCCGGTGCGTGACCAGAGCCACCCCTGCGCCCAGTTGCTAAACTCTTTGTGCGGGCCATCCCCCGCACAAACATTCTTCACCAGGAGACTCACGATGCGAAACAGTTCGAGACTCTGGGCCGTGGCCATCATCGTGTTCGGTGTTGGTCTGGCTGTTTCCGCGTTCCGGCCTTCGGCTGGTGTGGCCCAACCGGCTGCGGATGCGGCAGTTGCGGGAATGCCCAAGTACACTGTGATCGAAACCGATGGCACAAACCTGCTCGTGACCGACAACGCGACAAACACGATGTACTTCTACACGGTGGATCAAGACAAGACAGTGGGCGACGAACTGAAGTTGCGCGGCTCGGTCGATTTGAACACGGTTGGCAAGCCAATCATCAAACCTGTACCCCACAAGCACGAGAAGTAACAGGAGGAGCAATCATGCGGATGATTCTCGTGAGTGCAGCCGCAGCGATCGCGCTGCTGTTCGCCGCAGAAACGGCCCAGGCTCAGGTGTGGGTGAACCAGGGTGTGAACCCGTGGACGGGCCGACAATATGCAACCCAGACTGCCCGGAACCCCTGGACCGGGACAACGGTTCAGCGGACCAACACCTTCAACCCTTGGACCGGGACGCAGACCACACGGGTCAATGCGGTGAACCCCTGGACGGGTGGCGTCTACCGTGGCGGCGCGGCCTTCAACCCGTGGACCGGCCAACGGGCGTTCTATGGCCGCCGCTGGTGATTCCCCACGGACGCACGTTTCACTGAGGAGCCGTGGGTGAATGCCCGCGGCTCCTGTCATCTTCGGGCAGATCCCTACAGCCCACCCACTTCCCGCTGCCACTCTTGTTTCCCTGGCTTACGCAGCTTCATCTCGGGCGTGCGCTGGTCGATCCTCTGCATTAGCGGCGCGTCGAGGGGAATACCCAGTCCGACCGGAGGGAATCATGCGGCGGGTCATCATCGTAGCAGTGCTGGCGGTTCTGGGCAGCTTCCCACCATCAGTGGAGGCCAAATGGGGTCGCGGGTCGACTCCGAATCCGAACCAGGGTGTGGTGCCCGGGGCCGAGGGGAGGAAGTCGTGGGCTGGGGTGGCGGGGCTCGGTGGGCCGGTGCCTCGCTCGTACACCAAGCCGGGGCATAACCCCGTGGTGGGCAGCGTGAAACGCAGTGGGCTCTTTGTGAATCCCTTCTCCGGGCGGACCCGGTACACGGGGAAAGCTTACAACCCCACAACCGGGCGCTTTGGGAAGTACCATTTCCGTCAGTGAGCCTTGCGGTTTCACGCAACCCATTTCCACCGAACCGGGCGGCTGGTATCCTCGGGGAACCTGTCCCGCCCGGTAGGTCATTCATGCCATCGCCTTCTGTTGCATCCTGTCCGCATGCTCGCTCCGTCGTGTCGCTGCTGACCGACCCGGCTGGCCGCTTACCCGACGAACTCATCGAGCACCTGCCGGGGTGCGTGGTTTGTCGTGGTGCGCTGGCCGGTGTGGTGCGAAACTGGCCCGCGGATCGCTCGCCCGTGCCGGGGCTTTCGGAATGGCTGGCCACGCAACCCAAGCAACGCCCCGGCGTGCTCTCGGAACTCCAGGCCGAACGGATTGCCCAGGGGCGGGCAGGCGAACTCGAACTCGGGACATACTTACTTCTTGAACGCCTCG
>JBGTAO010000193.1:0-4215 GCA_041749835.1 Gemmata sp.
GCCCGGAAAGAGATCGCTCAGGTGGAGCCGAATCACCTCTTCCAGTGGAATGAACGCGTATTCAGGCGTGGTCAGTCGCGGGTCGGGTGGGCCAGCGATCACCGGGGTAGGTTCTGCGGGATCAACCTTGCGCGTGCCGGCATCCGGGCTCCGGGCGGCTGGCAGCGCCACGAATCGCGGCATCACACTGGGAACCTGAACCACCGCGTAGAGCGGATCGGCGGCACCGGGCCGGCGAAGGGAGACCGCCAGGTTCAGCGACTTGTTCAATAGGTGCGGAAATGGGTGAGCCGGATCCGTGGCCAGGGGTGTCAAAATTGGGAAGATCTCGCGCCGGAACAGATCCCGGACATGCCGCATCTCGTCTTCGGAAAGCTGCTCCGCCTTCCGAATCACGATTCCCCGCGCTAGCAGTGTGGGCAGCACTTCCTCGGTCAATACTCGGTATTGCTCCGTGACGAGCCGGTTCACATTGTCTTGCATCTTCTCCAGTTGCAGCCTGGGCGAAGTTTGATCGGCACCGGAACCGATCGGGATACCGGCCTGCACTTTTTGCTGCGTGCCACCGACGCGAACCATGAAGAATTCGTCGAGGTTCGAGCTGAAGATCGCCAGGAACTTGAGCCGCTCCAACATCGGAACCGTGGAATCTTGCGCCTCTTCCAGAACACGGCTGTTGAACGCCAGCCAGCTCAAATCGCGATTGATGTACAGCGAAGGATCGTCCAGATTCACCGAAGCGGGCTGCATGAGGCGTCTCCGAACAACGAGCACGTGAATCGAGTCAGTATAGCAGTTGGTCGAAGCTCGAACGCGCACGAGTTATAACCTGCCAGGTGGCCGGCGGTCGAGTGAGACTATACCAGGCGTGAACTCCGCATTCGCCGTGTAGCAAATCGCCCTTCCCCTTCCGCAGCGAATTTGGCATTCTTCGCAGCCATCATGAATACACGCTCACCACTGTCTGTGAACTTGAAGTCTGTCGCCGCCACTCCGGAAGCCGCCACGGCTGGGGAGAGCACAGGGACATCCAAGCGCTTCACCCGCCGCACGTTACTGCGCGTGATGGTGGGCGGGACTGCTCTGGCCTTCACAGCCGAGGCCGGGCGTGTCGTCTTCGGCAATAACGAGCACACCGTCATCCCGGGTAAGGTCTATCGCTCGGCTCAGCTTTCGCAGAAGAAACTGGAACGGGTGATCGCCGAGAAGCAGATTCGGACTGTCATCAACCTGCGCGGCTGCTGCCCGCAAACCGCCTGGTACATGGGCGACGCTCGGGCGACTCACGCCGCGAGCATCAGCCAGGAAGATCTGACGTTCTCGGCCAAGCGATTCCCGCCGCCGCAGGAGATCGCACGGTTGATCGAAGTGTTTGATCGCACGGAATACCCGATAATCATGCACTGTGCCCGTGGTGCCGATCGCACGGGAGTCGCCAGCGCGATCGCTATCATCTTGCTCACCGACGCCGACATGCCGGCAGTGCGGCGGCAACTGTGGCCCCGTTATGGGCATGTGGCGGTTGGCCGTACCGCGGTGCTGGATCGCTTCTTCGACTTCTACGAGGAGTGGCTCGCCAGGCAGGGAATTCCACACTCGCAGCAAAACTTCCGCCACTGGGTGGCCAATGAGTATTGCCCCGGGCCGTTCCGTGCCGAGATGGCCGTGGTCGCACCGCTCCCGCTTGTGGTTCCCGCGGGTCGTGGGTTCATCGTGACACTGCGGGCAACCAACCGGGCGATCGAACCGTGGCAGTTCCGAACCGGCGGGAGTGGCGGAATCCGCTTGCGCTATTCACTGTACAAGCAAGACGGCACGTTCCTGTATCGCGGTCACGCGGGCGCAGTGAATCGCATCGTTTATCCCGGAGAAGCGATCGAGTTTGCCGCCGGGTTTCCTACCGTGGTTGCACCCGGCCAGCATATGCTGCACTCCGATCTCCTCGATTGCCAACCGATCGACTTGCTCGATACCGACTTTGCACAATATGGGTCGTCGCCGCTGATCACGGAATTGGAAGTGAAAGCCTGATTGGGCCTGCGCACGACCAAGTTCACCAGGAGCGTACCGCATGCGTTCGATCTCCGTTGTTGTTCCGCTGAAGGATGAGCGTGACAACGTTCGCCCACTGGTGAAACAAGTCCAGGACGCTCTGCGACACTGCGGCCCCTGGGAATTAGTCCTGGTGGATGATGGCAGCAGCGATGGCACGTTTGCAGAGTTGGAAGCGGCAGCCACTGCGGATGTTCGCGTGAAAGTGGTGCGACTGCGGCGGAACGTGGGCCAGAGTGCTGCCACGCAAGCGGGGCTCGATGCCGCCACCGGCGATGTCATCATCACCATGGATGGCGACTTGCAGAATGACCCGGCCGATATTCCGAAGCTACTGGCGAAGCTCGACGAAGGCTACGAAGCGGTGCTGGGCCAACGGTTGAACCGACAGGACAAGTACCTGTTGCGCAAGCTGCCCAGCCTCTGCGCGAACTGGGTGATTCGCAAAGTGCTTGCAGTGCCCTTCAAAGATTTCGGCTGCACGCTGCGGGTGATGCGCCGCGAGGTTTGCGAAGAACTCGTGCTTTACGGTGAGATGCACCGGTTCATCACGGCACTGGTGATCCAACAGGGTGCCCGCGTCGTGCAGATGCCGGTGCATCACCGACCGCGCACCGCCGGTCACTCGAAGTACAACCTCACACGCACGATCCGGGTGATCCTCGATCTGATGACGGTGAAGTTCCTCGGCAGCTATCAGACGCGGCCGATGCACCTGTTTGGCCTTTTCGGGCTGGTGTGTGGAACGCTGGGTTTTCTATCCGTCGTGGCCTCGGTGTTGATGAAGTACACCACCGGCCCAGGGATGACCGCGAACCCGCTTTTCCTGCTCGGTGCGGTGGCTGGTCTGATTGGTGTTCAGTTCCTCTCGTTGGGCCTCATCGGCGAAGTGCTGGCCCGTGTGTACTTCGAAAGTCAGGGGAAGCGGCCCTATGTGATTCGGGATCGCCGGAACCTCGGAGAGCAATTGCAACCGGCCCGGAAACAAGCAGCGTAATGCGATGGGTTTCGGCCAAGCGAGCCAGCGGTCGGCTCGCCTTGCACCAGGCACAACTTATCGGCTCGCCACATCGCTTTGCAGATCGTTACTGATCACCAGGACTTCACACTTCTCCAGGAAATCGTAGTGCCGGGCAATGATTCGGTGTGGCGTGGTGACGTGCTGGCTGAGTCCTTCGTGCCACATGCCTTCGCGGACGAAGAGATAACCCGGCGTCGGGACATCGAGGAACTCCACAACCGCTTTGGCCGTGTCCATCTCGGCGACTTCTCGACCTGAGTAGAACACCAGGCTGGGTTGGAACCAACCATACGAGCCCAGGCGTATATCGCGTGACGGATCGGCCACGCCGGTCATGCGCACGAGTTCCTTGGGTGCTTTGTGTCGATCCAGCACGGGTGGCCCGAACGTGACCATGAGGCCGACAAACGCAAGCGCCGTGACCGTGGTAACACCCACGAACCCACCGCGATTGTCCTGGCGTAGCATTTGCGCCATTGCCACAGCACCCAGTACGGGAATCAAACCCAACACCGCGCAGATCCCGACCCCGGACAGAGTTCGATCGGCCACGGTTGTCGCAATTGCAAAGCCGACCCCAATCAGCGCCATTGCCCCGACGCCGGCTGGCATGACCCAGCGTGGCATCTTTAACTCGCGTTCACGCCAGCTCATCAAGAATCGTGCGGTCAGAATCGCCAGGGGTGGGTAGAGCGGGTACACATAGTTCGGCAATTTTGTCGCGGCTGCTGAGAAGAACGCCAGGTACGCCACCGCCCAGCAGAACAGAAAACGATACGCCCGAACCGAATCGGGTAGTGGCGCTGCGAGGCGGGACGTTGCCGGCTCAGCCACGCTGGGTGAACGCTGGCAACCTTTCACGCCAAACCAGAGCATCGCCAAAATGAACGCGCTCCACGGGGCAAAGAGCACCGGTACTACGACGAGGTAATAGATGGGCAGCCCGCGATGGCCATCGAGTGGCCGCATGAATCGATTGAGATTCTCGTGACCCAGGAATGCCTTGATCCATTCACCCCGTGTCTCGGTTGCAACGAGCGCATACCACGGGCCAATCACCAGAACGAATGCCAGTAGAGCCCAGAAGAACTTACGATCCACGAGCCGGCGCAATTCGCGATTCCAGCCGAAATACAGCAGCA
>JBGTAO010000194.1:0-5299 GCA_041749835.1 Gemmata sp.
GAGCCTTCCACCGATTTCACCACCATCACGAACGAAATCCACCTGACCACAGAGATGGTTACGGCTCTGGGTTTGGGGCAGGCACCACCGTTCAGCGGGTTGCACGATGTGCGGCTTCATGTCCGCCGGGCGGCTATCGGAACCATGCTAACAGTCGAGCAACTCCTGGAAGTGGGCGAAAGCTTGAACTGTACCGGGGCAATCTATCGCTATCGGATGCGGCTTTCGGAAGAGTTGAATGGCCTGATCGAACTACTGGGGGGAATTGAAGATCTGGGTACGGTTGGCAAGTCAATTAGCGGGTGCATCGATGGCCGAGGCCATGTGCTTGATATGGCCAGCCGGGAACTGGCTGCTGTTCGGCAAAAGCTCTATGAACTGGACGAGAAGGTGAAAGCCGAGATTCGCCGCCTGCTTCGCGATCCGGAATTGCGACGAATCTTGAGCTACCCGAACGCGACGGTTCACGGCGATCACTACGTTCTCCCCGTTTCGGTGAACCACCGGCACAAGGTCCAGGGAGTTGTCCATCGACTGAGCAACACGGGCGAAACCGTGTTCATTGAGCCCGCCAGCATCGCCAATCTCAGTGTGGAGCGCGTGAGCCTGAAGGCCGAGGAAGACCGCGAGATTAAGCGTGTCTTGCGGCGGCTGAGTAGCGAAGTGGGCCGGGTGGCCAAACCACTTTGTTATGCGCTCGAAGTGATCGCACGGCTGGACTTGATCACTGCCCGGGCTCGCTATAGC
The DNA here is from genome assembly GCA_041749835.1 of Gemmata sp. Lineage (GTDB taxonomy): Bacteria > Planctomycetota > Planctomycetia > Gemmatales > Gemmataceae > Gemmata. The sequence goes on from JBGTAO010000194.1 coordinate 748, forward strand.
CGGGATTTTGATATGTACCCGGCGGATGTGAATACCGAAGGCCGACTTTGGCTTCGAAACGCACGGCACCCGTTGCTGGAGCATCTCTTTCGAAGTGAAGGAGAAACCAAGACCGAGCCTGGCCCACGGCTGTCGGAGCCAAACAGCCCCTCCACTTTTAACCCTACCGGTTTCACGGCAACACGTCCCGCGTCCTCCCCGAATCGAAAGGTAGTGCCCATCGATCTCCGCTTGGGGATTGGCTTCAACATTTTGGTGATCACGGGACCGAACACCGGGGGCAAAACCGTCACTCTGAAAACAACCGGCTTACTCTGCCTGATGACACAATGCGGCATGCATATCCCCGCAAGTGAGGGGAGTCTGGTGCCGGTCTTCCGCCATATCTTGTCGGACATCGGCGACGAACAGAGCCTGGAACAATCGCTCAGCACATTCAGTTCGCACATCACTCGCATCGCCAAGATTTTCAAGGTTGCTACGGCTGATAGCTTGGTGTTGTTGGACGAACTCGGCGCGGGTACCGATCCGACGGAAGGTGCAGCACTGGGTCGTGCGATTCTTGATCAACTCGATAGCGTCGGTTGCCGAGCAATCGTGACCACCCATCTCGGCAACCTCAAGACGTACGCCTTCAACAATGATCGGGCCGAGAACGGTGCCGTCGAGTTTGACATCGAAACCATGCGACCGACTTACCGGCTCAAAATGGGTCAGTTTGGGATGAGCAACGCCCTCAAGATTGCCCGCCGGCTCAAACTGCCCAAGGAACTGTTGATTCGCGCACACAAGTATTTGAAACGACGCAAAGGGAAAACGGGAGAACTCGCTCGGTTGCAACAACTCCGCGAGGAGGCCGAGATCGCCAAGGTTGCGGCGATGACCGCGCGGCACGAGGCCGACCGTGAGAGAGAAGCATACGAACGACAACGCACCGCGCTGGATCGTGCCACGGCGGAAAAAGCGGCATTGAACGAACTCCGTTCAAGCCTCAAACCGGGCACAGTTGTGAAAGTGACCCGATTTGATACCACGGGCCGCGTTGTCCGTGTCGATGCCAAGAAACAGTTGGTCAAAGTGAGCGTGGGAATCGGCGAGTGGGAAATCCCTTTCGACGAGATCTTTCCGGTCCAGTGACAACTGCTATCACGAATCGCTTGGCACGGTTGGCTCGCGGGTAACAGCTTCTCGTTCTGGTAACACAGGTACTTGTTGCTCCCCTTTCGCCGCAAGCATCTCGGGCTTCACCTTCTCCAGATAGCGCACGATCACACCGAGCATCACACCTTCGATCACGACGACGGGCAGGTGCGCAAGCAGGACCAACCGGGCCAGTGTGGACCAGTCATCTTTTCCGCAGAACAGCAGTACCAGGAAGTTGAGTAGAACCGCTCCCGCCGCCGCTCCCGCACCGACCAGGAGGCCCCGCAAGAACGGAGCCATTCCTAGCCGGCACAATACCGGGTACACCCCGCTCGCTGCGAGCGCTGGCAGACAGACAATACAACTGTTGAGTCCCAAAGTGGTGAACCCGCCGTGGGCCAGTAGAAGATACTGCATGAGCAAGCCTACGGTGATCGCCAGCGGAGCACGGCGGCCGAGTACCACACCGAGCAAGCCATTCAAAATGAGATGAACGCTGGTTGGGAGAACCGCCAGTTTGATATGAATGCTCGAACCCACGAAGAACGCAGCGGTAAGCACGCCGATACGGGGAATCTCGACTTCCCGAATACCCCAAAGGGCAAGCGTGAGGAGTAAGCCGGTCACCAGGAAGCCGACGATCAGCCACGATTCTGCAATCGCTCCATCCGATAAATGCACCGCGAAGACCATCCCGGCTCCGATTGCAGGCTTGTGATTGCGGCAGTGGGAACGCGAGCCGATTCCCACGCCGCAATTGCCGCCTCGATCCTCCCATCTCGTGAACCCACCGATTACTTCCCACCCACGACCGCAACCCGGGCCGGTGAGTCAGTGACATCCACCAATTCCATGCGGAGATCTTCCGTTCGTTTCGAGCGATCAATGATGAGTGTCACGGTCTGGAGCCCCGTCTTCAGATCCAACATGATCTCGCTCTTCGGATCGATGGGGGTGTTCCCCAAATAGAGCGCCAGCCCGGCACCCGAGTTGAGTTTCAGTTTCACACGACCCGCAGTGGTGACATCGAGATTGAAGCGCAGCACCGTTTGAGCAGCGGTATCGTTCCACACGGTGAACTTCGGTAGCGAATTTAGCGGCAGTTCGCCCGAGACAAGCGAATAGGCCGGCGACCAGGCAAAAGGATTGTCCGCTTCAGCCGCCGCCGAGACGCGGGTTCTGCGGAAAAGGTTGCCGTTCTCACCGGTGGGCTCGATGACTTGCCAGCGACGGATCACGCGAGCTTTGTTGGGAGCGTACGGAGTACCGACCTTGCCGAGTTGCGAGAGGAACGCGGTTAAGTCTGCGAATTCCTGTTTCGTCAGTGTGTCCGTGAGGCCCTCGGGCATGATGGATTTCGTATTGCCTCGCTCGGCGATATCCTTGACCGGGATCGTCACTTCCTTGTCTTCGGGAGTGCGGAGGACAAGCAAGCCATTCGATTCACGGATCTTGACACCCAGAAACACTTTGTCGTCAACCGTGATCACACGGATCGCGTTGTATCCTTCCTTCACGGCTTTATTTGGTATCAGTAGCGATTCGACGAGGTAATCGGGCTGAGCACTCGCACCGATGCTGGTCATATCGGGGCCAACCTGCCCCCCGGCACCTCCGTAGGCGTGGCAGGCCATGCACTGAAGCTCTTGGCGGCGGAAGATGAGTTCGCCTTTTGCAGGATCGCCTTGAGAGGCATCGCTCACCATGGCTTTCACCTCATCAGCGGTGGGTGGCTTACGAGACGCGGCCAGATCGCCGGCCGTTGTCAGTGCGCTGGTCAGTTCTGGGACGTTTTGTGTCGATGCCCGCACGGCCTGAAGGCCGAGTTTCGCCACCTCGGGCGACAGTTTCTTTCCCGCGAGCGCCTTGGCCAGCGCTGCTGGCCCAGCCTTGCGACTGATGAACGCCGTGTACAGGTCGAGCAACTCCGGCTCGGGCTTGGCGTCCACGAGGAACTCGGCGGCCTTCGTGGCAGCGGCGGGTAGGTCGATTCCGGTCAGAGCGATGAGAGCAAGCCGGCGGACTTCAACCGTTGCTCCGGCAACCGCCTGCTGAATAATGAATGACTTCGCGCGATCGTCCCCCAGGAGGGCCAACCCCTCGAACGCGGCCGCGCGGTCCAGGGGCGTTCGGTCTTTGTCGGCCAGTGCGAACGCCTCCAGATTACCCCGGTACCCGTCGAGTTTCCAAAGTCCGATGAGTCGGGCCGCGGAGCGGGCGGCCGGGCGAACTGGCCCTGCCGCCAGGTTCAGCACAGCCCCGACCTGCTTCGGCCGGCCGACTTTGCGAGTCCGAACCGCTTCTTCAACGGCTGAAAGAATCGCGGCCTTTTCGTCGTCGGGAACAATGGGGCCGCTGTTCGCCCGAGCAAGCACCTTGCCGAGTTCCTCGGGCCCACCGATCTGCGTGAGCAGAAGGTATAGCCCGTGGAGGTTTTCCTTCGGCACTTTGCCAGAATCGATCAGCGCGGTGACCGGCTTCACGGTGTCCCTGTTGCCGACCGCGTTGAGCGCGAACGCGAGCTTCTTCGCGTCGCCGCCGAATGTCAGTTTGCCGGCCCGAAACTCCGGCATCCAGTACGGTTCGAGTTCGCGGACTGTTAGCCACAGGGCGTAGTCGAGGACGCGGTCCATCGGCTGATCGATTGCGTTCAGGGCAGCTTCGGCCGCCCAGGCGTCCTTAAAGCCCGCCAACCCGCGAATGGCTTCGAGCCGGACGCGCGGGTGCTCGTCCATTACCGCGAGCTTCCACCCCGTTCCGAACACATCAACGGGTTGGAGCATCCGGGCAATGACCCGCACGACCGCCGCCCGCACCTTGGGCGATTCCGCGGCGAGTTCGTTGAACAGAGACGCCGCGCCGAACGTCGCCGTCAGACCGTCCTGCGTCTTTCGTTCCCCAATCTCGAACGTTTCGAAGACCCAGATCGCTTCGAGTAAGTGCAGTTCGACGTTCTTGTGCTTATGGTCGAGCGCCTTCACCCACTTCGCTAATTCGGGTGCCACCGCCTTCTCACCTCGCTCCTTTAGCACCCGCTTGGCTTGTTGCCGCGTCCACTGCTCGGGCGCCTTGAGTTGTTCCAGCAACTCCGGAATGGTGGCGGCCACGAGCTTCGGCTTTTCCACCAGCGGGCGGTTCTTGGCGGTCACGCGCCAGATGCGGCCATGCGTGTGATCCCGGCGCGGGTCGCGGAAATCGACCTCGCCGTGCTGAATGATCGGGTTGTACCAGTCCGCGATGTACAACGCGCCGTCCGGCCCCATCTTCACGTCGATCGGGCGGAACGCCGGGTGGTTGCTCTTGATGACCTCGGTCATCTCGCGGCTGGCGAACGTGCTGCCGTCGTCGGAGAGCTTGAACCGGCAGACGCGATGGCCGCGGAAGTCGTTGGTGATGACGTCACCCTGCC
>JBGTAO010000195.1:0-9449 GCA_041749835.1 Gemmata sp.
TCCCGCCCGGCTGCGTCGACGAGATTCTGTTGGTGGACGACGGTAGCCGCGATAACACGGTAAAACTCGCCCGCGAAATGGGGCTCACCGTCATCGTTCACGAGAAGAACACCGGCTACGGTGGCAACCAGAAGACGTGCTACAAGTATTGTCTGGAACAGGGTGCCGACGTGGTCGTGATGATCCACCCGGATTACCAGTACGATGCCCGCGTAATTCCGCACGCTGTCGGCATCATCGAACTGGGGATCTGCGATGTGATTCTCGGGAACCGCGTTCGGAGTCGGGCCGAAGCTCTGAAGTGCGGCATGCCGTGGTGGAAGTACATCAGCAACCGCGGGCTCACGGCATTCGAGAACTTCTTCCTGGGGCAGAACCTCGGCGAATTCCACAGTGGCTTCCGTGTCTACCGCCGCCAGGTGCTGGAGACGATTGCCTTTGAAGGCAACTCCGATGATTTCGTCTTCGACACGCAATTCTTGGTGCAAGCCGTGCAAGCCGGCTTTCGCCTCGGTGATGTCCCCGTGCCGGTTCGGTACTTCGCGGAAGCCAGCCAGATCAACTTCCGCCGGAGCACCAAGTACGGCCTTCAGACTGTGAAGACCGTCGCGCAGTACTGGCTGAACCGCCTGGGGCTCTGGAAGAGTTCGTTGTTCCAGCCCAAGGCGCACCACCCGAGTTCAATCACCCACACGAATTGAACTGCCCGCTTTGACCCGCACGTTGTCGATCACACGCTGCGCTCGCGCGCCATTGACGGGAACAACCCAGACCGCGTACGCACCTGGTACGGCAAGCATGTCCATTCGATAGTCGCTTACCACTTGAACGGCGACATGCCCTTTCTCACCCGGGCCAGGATCGCGGGCATCGGTAAGCACCACCGATGCCGCACGTGGGAAATCATCCCCCACGACTTCCACCGCCCCGAGCAGCTCACCAAGTTTGAGGTCGTGTGTCTTCGCGGCAGCCAGGGTGAGCTTGTCGTGAATGCGAACGGCGATCCCGTTCTTCGGTTTTACGAATACCTCGAACGGGCCTTCACGGGGAACCCGCAACGGCTTCTCAAACGCGGCCTGTTCGGCAACAACCATACGCTTGCTGTCCTTCATTTGCTGCAGGCTAACGGACTCGATCTTGGGGAACCAGCGCGGCACCTCGACCTGCAACTGCCGCTCATCTTCTTGCGCGAACGCGGTTGAGACGACAAACACAATCAGAGTAGCAAGTTGCGGGATCATATGCGGCTCTCCAGACGATCGGGAATGGTGGTGTGGTTGTTCACCTGCGCACACTCGCTCTATTACTTCCGACGAGAGCCACCCCACTCCGGTTGGTCCCGCTTGAGATTCGGTGCCAAATCACGTGCGATCAATTCTCGTGGACGCGCAGCAACACGAACTCCAGGAGCCAACCCAGTAAGTTCAGCCCAGCATCTCGGACATCGCGGCCGGGGTCGAATTCGGAGACCGATAGCCCAATTACTTTGCCGGCCCACGCCGCATCGAGGAGTTTCAGCAGTGCGTGCGGCGGTAGGCCAAATGGCATCGGGAGTTGCACGGCGGGCATGGCCGCGGCGTCGATCGCATCGCAATCGATATCGATCCAGACGCGCCGGGCTGCCTTGGCTCGCACCGCCAACTCCGCCGCCACCTGCTCCAAATCGAGCGCCACCTTCTCTGCGGGATGCACTGCTTCGAAGGTTTCCGCAATCTCTTTTGGCGTCAGAAACAGATCGCTGTGACCCACATTGATCAGTCGCGGGCGGGGTGTCTCGAAATGGGTGAGGAAGTTGCCGTGCGACAACTCCGTCGTGGTATCGTGAAAGGCGTACACATCGAGATGGGCATCGAACTGAATCACCAGGGTATCGCGGCCCAGTTCTTCGAGCACGGGCAAAACGCTCAGATGATTCCCACCCAACCACAGTAGGAACTCGCCCTTCTTGAGCGGTTGCCGGGCGGCCTGTCGGCCGCTCTTTCGCCAGCTTCGCACCTGTTCCATCGTCTCGAACGAGAACTCCTCGATCTGGATTTGATCGCGCAGGCAATCGGCCCGGCACGGCCGCGATTCTTGTTCCGTATCGTCCAGCACTTCGCGGATGGCATCGCCCAGCAACTGCGCTCCCGCTCCGGTGCCGGCCGACCCGAACAACTCAAACGGAAAGATCACCACCTGAGTTGCCATTCTCGCTCCGTTTCCCCGCGCCATCGGGTCTGGGGGTTGCATACAACGATTGCGTTGCGTGCCTGTTGAAAGCGGACTACATTCCTGACACTTGTGCTCCCGTTAACCTACTGAGTTTCTGATCCCATGCGTCCCTTGTTCCTCGCACCTACGGCTGTGATTACGGGAGAAGTCACCTGCGGGGCGGGTGTGAATATCTGGTATGGTGCCGTGATTCGCGGCGATGTTGCTCCCATCACACTTGCTGAGAACGTGAACCTCCAAGATGGAGCCATTGTTCATTGCGACTTTGGCTATCCTCAGGCCATTGAGCCAGGTGTGGTGGTCGGGCATGCCGCGGTGCTTCACGGTGTTCGTGTCGGAAGTGATTCGCTCATCGGGATCGGGGCCAAACTGCTCAGTGGTTCCGAGATTGGCGAAGAATGCGTGATTGCGGCCGGAGCGCTGGTGCCGCCGGGCATGAAGGTGCCACCGCGTTCAGTCGTGATGGGCATACCCGGGAAAGTGGTGCGTGCCGCCACCACCGAGGAGATCGCCCGCACCCGCACGATCAATGAACGCTACCGCGAGATGGCTCGCCTGTACTCCACTAGGACATTCCACCCGCTTTGGGTCTGACGCTGGAGAGGTTGATGGACCCCACTGCCGCCCGGCGTGCCGATATCGACGCCAAGCAAACCGCGATTGTGCCGATCCTGGAAGCAATGGAATGCGAAGCGCTGTTGCTGCTCATGCCGGCCCACGTTGCGTGGTTTACTGCCGGTCTGAATTCGCGTGGCTTGCTCGCCGACTCGGAGCGGCCGGGCGTTTACACCAATGGCCGCCAGCGCTGGGTGCTCTGCTCGAATGTCGATGCCCAACGACTCTTCGATGAGGAACTCGATCGCCTGGGGTTTCAGCTCAAGGAATGGACCTGGGAAGCGGGACGTGCCGACCTGTTGATGAGTATCACCGCAGGTCGCAAGATTGCCGCCGATCGCCCCTTCCCCGGAATCCCGATGGCGAACGAACGCTTACGGCCGCTACTCCGGGAACTGACCTGGTACGAGCAGAACCTGCTGCGGGATCTGGGCAAGTCGCTGGCTCACGCCGTCGAGGCCACCGCCCGAAACTTCGCTCACGGACAAACCGAAGAGGAAGTAGCCGGCCAGTTGGGCCACCGATTATTGCACCGTCGCATCGAGCCCGTCATCATTTCCATTACCGCCGACGACCGCGGGGCGAAGTATCGCCGGGCGGGTTATGGCCCTTACGCGATCACACGCAATTGCGTGATCCAGGCCACCGGTCTCCGCGACGGCCTCTATGTCACCTGTTCGCGCACCGCGTCCTTCGGCGAGCCGACAACGGAATTCCGGACTGCCCACGATTTTGCCATCAAGCAAGCGGCACTCTTCCGATCATTGACTCGACCAGAAGTGACCATTGGAGCCATTGGCGAAGCAGGACGCTCACTCCTGCCGGGCACTCCGTTCGAGTATGAATGGCGACTGAGCCAACCCGGTTTCGGTACGGGTCGCTTCACGGCCGAAGAGTTTCGCCGCGGAGGTGTGGAAGACCTATTGGTGCCCGGGCATGCCATTGTGTGGCAGCCGCACATCGGCCCGGCCGCAGTGGTGGATACCGTCATCGTGACGGAAGCAGAGCCCCAGATTGTGACACCACCCGAGGATTGGCCAGTGAAACGGCTGGCCGTGCGGGGCGGGCCTTATTACGACATTCCCGACATCTTGATCCGGGATGACGAGTAGACCAAGACACGTTTTATACTAAGTTATACAATCGAGTTGCCCACGTTGCTGTTGGTCTTTCCCAGGAGGTTCTCATGTTTCGCATGCTGGGTGTGTTGGGGTTCGCGCTGTTGACGGTCTCGATTGCCGAGGGGCACTTCCCGTTCGTGGTACCCGACGACAAAGGCAGTTCGGCCAAGGTTGTCTTTAGCGATAGCCTGAAGCCGGACCCGAATGTTCAAATCGAGAAACTCGCAAGCACAAAGCTCACGATGCGTGACGCAACGGGCAAGGAATCGGCTATTGAGTGGAAGAAAGGCGAGGCTTGCTATGAGCTGAGCATTCCCGGCTCCGGGAACCGAGTGGTTTATGGGACCACCGAATACGGCGTGCTTCAGAAAGGCGATACGAAGCCGTTCCGGCTGATCTATTTCCCCAAGGCGATCGTCGGTGCTGGTTCAGCCAAGGAAGCCACCATCGGCGAGAAGCTCGGGCTCGAAGTGGTGGCAGTCGCCGCGGCGGGCAAGGTGAAGTTCCAGGTACTCGCGGCTGGCAAGCCCGTGGCGGATTCGGAGGTGACCGTGATGCTGCCCGATGCGACAAAGAAAGCCGTTACCACCGATAAGCAGGGCTTCACCCCGGAGTTTCAAGAAGTCGGGCGCTACGGTGTCATCGCCAAATTGATTGAAGCGAAAACCGGTGAACACGGCGGTAAATCGTACGATGAGGTCCGCAACTACGCGACTCTAGTCTGCGATATCGCCAAGTAAATGGTTGCCGGAAGAGCCGTTTATTCTTCGCCACCGGGCGAAACGATCACTCCTGGGCCGGCTTCGTCTCGCGCGGGCGAAGTCGGCCGTTCGCTTTCTTTGAGTAGTTCTTCGGGCAGTTCCTCGGCGGGTTCGTTCAGCACCACCAACCAGATCGCGGGGGCGTCCCCTTCAATGATGTCCAGGCCCACGTTCCGATTCCGAATCAGTTCGAGAATCGCCAGAAAGATTCCGATCAGCCGGGACTTGTGATAGGGCGGCAGGAACGCTTCCTGAAACCGAATGCGACCATTGGCACGCACCCGCTCGACGATTTGTGCTTCGTAGACGTGCTGCGGTGTATCGTCCACCGAGATGGTCGCCGGTTGCAGCGATTGTGTCTCACGCATCAGCCGCGCGAACGCACTGACGAGATCCCAGAGTTCGACGGGCCGCACGGTCGGCCGTTCGGGTGTCGCTGGGTAGGCCGGTTCCTGCCGCGGCACCCGTGTTCCGCTCACCTCCGCGCATTCCTCCAGTGCCGAAGCCGCGTCTTTGAACTTGCGGTACTCGAGAAGTTGCTTGACGAGTTCGCGGCGCGGATCGGCCAGTTCCTCTTCGGGTTGCTCGGTGTCCACAGGGAGGAGCATCCGGCTTTTGATCTCCATCAACGTGGCGGCCATCACCAGGAAATCCCCGGCAAACTCCACATCCAGTTCGTGGACCACTCGCACATGATCGAGAAACTGATCGGCGATGCGGGCGATGGGAATATCCAGGATGTCGACTTCGTGCTTCTTCACCAGGTAAAGGAGCAGGTCGAGCGGACCATGGAACGATTCAAGGGCAACAGTGTAGCTCATGCGCGTGGGGCATCCGTGAACTCGGGGCTCGGCTGTGGGCTATGCACCCATCCTGTGGGTGAGAATCGAATGGTACACCTCGCACAACCGCGCGCCGTACTTCCGATCGTCGAAGCGGCTTTCCGCGGTCTGCCGTGCTGCCAGCCCGAGTTGGTGGCGCAATTTCGCATCTTCAACCAGTCGGCGAACGGTTGCGGCAAGTTGATCGACATTCCCAGGCTCAACCCCGATACCATCCACTCCATCCGTGAACAACTCGGCCGCGCCACCCGCAGCACTCACAACCAGCGCCCGACCACAAGCCATGGCCTCGGCGATCGTAAGCCCAAACGGTTCTGGTCGCGTGGATGTTTGGAGAACAACATCGAGAGCCCGGTACACTGGAACCGTGTGTTGGGTGAACTCAAGAAGTGCAACGCGGTTGGCGAGGCCGCGTGCTTCCACCTCGGCTCGAAGCTCGGAGTCCGTGAAGTGATCCTCGGCGTACTCGGTTGCCCCACTCACCAGATACCAGCGAACCGGTAAGTTGGGAGCGATTGCCGCCAGCATCGCAGCCGCGTCGAGCACGACCAAATGCCCCTTCCAGCGTGCCGCCGTCGCGAGCAACCCCACACGTACCGTGCCCGGCGGTGCCTCGGGGAGCCCGGCCCGTTCATCGAGTTCCGCCCCCGCCCCGGGACCAGGGGAATAGTGTGTGAGATCCAGAGCGTTCAGAATGACCTCGGCGCGCAGTCCGGGCAACACCTTGCGAACGTCTGCCGCAACGGCCTGGGAAGCCGCGATGGCGACTCGGGCGCGAGCCCACATGCGCCGGAGGAGCCAACTTGTTCCCGATTGTCGCCCATAAAAATCGTGAACATGCCAGACCACCGGAACCCGGGTGGGAACCGTGAGACGCGAAAGCAGATGGGTTGTGACACGATTGGAGTGGACCAGGTCCGGCGACAACTCGCGAATCCGCGCTCGGAGTTGCTTCGCAAACACGGAGATCCAGGGGAACTGCGCCACGGACTGAACCAACCGGAGACCACGTTCGCTGGCTTCCGGGCGGGGCGCGATCTCATCCGCTCCTCGGGGCATGAGCAAGATCTCGGCTTCTGCACCCAGGTCGCGGGCGTCCATCGGCAGTGGGCCATCCGAGAGGCAGATCAGCCGAACGTCTGCTGTGGGCCACTCCTGCCGCACCCCGGCAATCGCCGTCAGTAGAACTCGCTCGGCTCCGCCCACGCTTCCGGTGGGGCTCAGGAACAGAATCCGCATGGTGTTCATCCGCATCCTTCTGTTACTGCTGGAGCGGTCGCGCTCACGGCTTGTCGACGATCTTCTTTTCGCGTGGCGGTGGGGCCACGGTCGGATCGGCGGGCTTCTTGGCGTCCCCGGGTTTCTTGGCGTCGGTGGGTGGTGTCGCCTTGCTTGCCTTCAGGTGCGTCCGAACCGCTTCGATGGCTTCGTGGAGCTTGAAAGCCCGTTGTGCCGTGCTGGCTTCTTTCTCGGCAGCCTGAATCCCATCGTCGATGATTTGTTGCGCTTTCGGTCGATGGGCCAACAACGGCCGCACGGTCATCAACGCACCCTGGTACAACCGGTACGTGCCATCGAACTCCTTCTTGGTGTTATAGAGGTCGGCCCCGGTGTTGTGAGCATCGCGCAGCGCGTCAACCACTAAACGATCGAAAGTCGCCACATCGGGGAGTTTCGGGTCATCGGCAGAGACGGCCGTGGCCAGAAGTGCGAGAAGCAAGCCGGCGAGAAGGCGGCCCGTCATGGCGTGATCTCCTTGAGAGAATTGAGTGGGGCTCCATCCGTGGAGTTGCTGCCCATCATGACGCGGGACGGTCGGGCTTGCAACTGCGCCCCGGTCCGGTCTAGCATAGTGCCTCTTTCCTGACCCCGCATGGAAGCGGACCTGTGGCCGACAAGCTGACACAACAAATCCTCGATGCACTCACCCGGGCCGCCGCCCATACCGGTGGGATGCCGCTCTACGCCTCCAAGAGCGAGGCAGGCTTATTTCCCAACAACACTGCCGCGAAACCGGCAGCCCAGAAGTGCCTCACCGATCGCCTGATTCAGGTGCTCGCCACCGACACGAGAGGGAAGACCCCACGCGAACTGTATGGGCTTTCCGAAGCCGGGTGGGCCTTTCTGCTGGAGCAGGTGAACCCCAAGCAAGTGCTCGAAGATTTCGTCCGCGTGTTGGAACATCAACAAGGCGAAGTCGGCGAGTTACTGACCACGGCTCGCTCGATGGCAGAAAGCCTCCAGGGGTTGAAGGATGCCGTGGCGCGGGTGCTCCCCACGGTCGCTGCGACGCGATTACCCGCACCGATGCCTCCGCTTGCTGTCCAACCGGTTCATTCACGAATTGCTGAAACCCCGGAGCCAGTACCCACTGTGATTCCGCTTGGCGATTCACTGCGACCCGACCTGGCACCTCGCATCTTGAAGCAGTTGGCCCAGTGGTCCGGAACGGCGGGGGAGGATTGCCCACTGCCCGAATTGTTTCGCACGTTGTTGGGTGTCGCCGTGGAGCCCAGTATCGGAGAATTTCACGACTGCCTGCGCCGGTTGCACACCAGCGGCGCGGTTTACCTTCATCCGTGGACCGGCCCGTTGTATGCCTTGCCGGAACCCGCGTATGCCTTGCTGGTGGGCCACAACGTCGCGTATTACGCTTCGCGACGGATCAGCAGTACCCAGGATGCCAACGCCGGTACGAGGCTCACGCCTGCCTCGTTGACAGCCACGACTTCCTGATTGCTGCGCAAGTGTTGCGTCCTGAACTTTTGACTTCCGAACCGGAGGGAACCGGATGTCCATCACGATGACTGAACCGCAAACACTGTCGGGCCGCACGCGCGACATCCTCAAACGTGCCGGGAACCCATTCCGGAACTACTTCGCCCGCAACCCGGACGATGAGGTCTGCGCACGGTACCACGTTCCCGAACTGTTTGCCGCCGAACGCGATTTGCTGCATGCGATCATCGATCTGTACCGTTACGACCCGATGACGCACTCCGAGGTGGTGCCCGTGCTGGGCAACAAGGGGGCCGGCAAGACCCACCTGCTCCACTCGATCAAGCATGGCATGGGCGGGCAGTGGCAACTCCTCGTCACCCCCGGGGTGTACCAAAAGGACAGCGATTTCCTGGAGTATTTGCTTTTCCAGATCATTGACACCCTTCTGGGCGGCGGGAAGCAAAAGGGCGTTCGCCCGCTTGAGTACGTCAGCGATCAACTGGTGCGCCGTGTCCTCGGGCTCGCGTTGCGGGAATTATCTCCAAACGACAAAGTCGAACTCTTCCCACCACCGGGGCTCGGCCGCTGGGCCCGCCGGCTCGGCCTGGGAGCGCAACAGGCACAAGAACGGTGCGAGTGGCTCGCCGAGAACCTTTCCGGCTACTCGAACTTTGCCCGCATGCCCACGCCCATTGCTCAGGCGCTCCAGGACGCCGGGATGACGCCTCAGGCGGCCTTCGACTTGCTCGCCACGCATGTGCAGAAGACGGAGGCCCACAACACGGCGGGGCTCATGCGTCGGCAAATCTATCAGGGATTCGCAAAGGCGGCGTTGCTCAAGGATGAGTCCGACTTGGCGGGCTTCCTGACCTATGGCTTCGCGGAACTCGAGTTCCATGTCCGCCCGACGCGGCAAGATCTGGTTCTGGCCCTGTTCAAGGTCTTGATGGAAGTGTTCCGCAGCCTGAAGACGCCGGTTGTGGTGGCCTTCGATCAGCTCGAAGATTTGTTGCTGGCTCGCCGCAGCGATGACGCCCACCGCACCGCCGAGTCGTTCTTCGCTGGCATCGTACAGGTGATGCACCAGATTGATGGACTGTGCTTCTTGATCTTTGCCGAGCGGGGGCTGTGGAATCGCTTTGTCCCCAGCCTCGATGGCTATATTCAGGATCGCCTGA
>JBGTAO010000196.1:0-3324 GCA_041749835.1 Gemmata sp.
TCGTGCCATGCAGAGCGCCGGTACCACGACCGAATCAAGCGCATCATCAGGGTGAGCCTCATTGGCCACTTCGAGAGCGACCTCGGCTGCCTCATCCTGATCGCGTGCAGCCAGTCGTTGGTAGAAAGCCACCTTGGGAGAAAGCGCAGGTTGATCACCCAGAAGAACTTCCAGGAACCCAAATCGCTGGACATGCTTGCCCAGCACCAGCAGGCACACGGTGAGTGGCCCCGAGAGTACCAATCCGATGGGGCCCCAGAGGAACGCCCAAAATCCCGCTGCGATCAATTGAGCGACTTCCGAGAGTCCCATGCTCCTGCCATAAAGGTAGGGCTCGAAGAGATTGTTGCAGAGCAGTTCCAAGCCCAGGAACAAGGCGAGAACGGCGATCGGTTGACCCCAACCACCACCCCAATCGGGAGCAGTTGCGAACGAGAACAAGACTGCTGGAATCAGGCCAATCCAGGTGCCCACGTAAGGCACATATCGCATGATGAACGCGATCAATCCCCACAGGATGGCGTATTTGACACCCAGCAAGAAAAGACCGAGGGTGATCACAATGCCAAATGCCGTGTTGAGGAACAGTTGGGCGAGTAAGTACCGGCTGATGCGCTTGGAAGCGTCGTCCACAGCTTTTGTTGTGGTGGTGACTTTTCCATCGCCCAGTAACCGGATCACGCGATTCCGGAGGTCTTCTCGCTTCAACAGCATGAACATCGTCAAGATGGAGGCGAACGCCATTTGGCCAAGCACATCTGCAGCAGGACTGCCATACGTTTTCAGGCGTTCTGCAAGCGTGGACTCGGCCTCCTCGACCTTGATGGCTTGATTGGTGGGCGGCTTGGGAGAGATGATAGCGGTCACATCATCGAGCAAATCGCCAAAGCGACCGCTGCCGTCCCCACCGATCCAGGTTTTCGCCTCGATCAATTTGGCTTTGATGGCTTCCTTGCGATCTGGCAGTGTCTCGGCAAGTCGGGTGACTTGTTGAGACACCACAAAACCCAGGCCAACCGCGACCGTGAGCACGAGCGTTAACGTCGTAATCACCGCCGGGGAACGCCCCAAACCCGCCCGTTCCAACCGAGTGACGATCGGACTCAAGACAAAGGCCAGGAAGATCGCCATTGCGATCGGGATCATGATTGAACTTGCCAGGTACATCACTGTGATCACTGCCAAGGTCACCACCGTCGCGCTCATGATGGTGATCGCTCGTTGCCAGTCACTTAGCATTGGAATTTCTCCCGACTTCCATCAGTTGGAATGAAACGACAGCAGCAGGAAGTACTCGAGCAGCAATGCCGGTGCCGAGCCGTAAGCAATCTGGATCTCGTGGAATGAGAAGCGAAGTGCGCACCCTTCACGTGCCAGTGACTGGAGAGATGTACGCTTCTGAATGTGTGGGTTGCTCAAGCCGACGGGAAACCTGTTGGCAGTTCGACGATGAACTCAGCCCCCTGCCCTTCCCCTTCACTCTTCGCGGAAACCTTGCCGCCGTGCATCTCGACCCATTGCTTGACGAGCGAGAGTCCCACACCGAGTCCGCCTTGCGATCGGTTCGTGGTTCGATCTGCTTGTGTGAAGAGGTCAAAGATGTGCGGCAAGATCTCCGTAGGAATTCCGACCCCATTATCAATCACATGAACACGAACCACGTCACGATTTGTAGGAGACGGAGGTTCGCCATGATCCAGCTCAGTCCCACCATCTGAAGTTGGCGGTTGCGGTGACGACGCTTGGCCCAGTTCGGCACTAAGCCGGACCGTTCCACCCGGTTCCGTATACTTGGCCGCATTGTTCAGGAGATTCGTAAACACTTGCACCAATCGAACACGATCGCCATGCAAACGGATCTCTTGGTCAGGCAGTTCCAGAGTAATCTCCAACGCGGCTTTATCAAGGTTCGTTCGGCTGATCTCGAGCGCCATTTCGAGCACGAGCTGAAGTGTGATCGACTCGGGACTCAAATGAAGCTTGCCTGTGTTAATGCGTGAGAGATCGAGTAAATCTCCCACCAGCCGGGTCAACTGATTGACCTGACGTGCTAGGCGGTCGCGCTGCCGTGCGATGACATCCGGCTTGTCCGCTGCCAATCGCATGAGTTCCAAGGCGTTCAAAATCGGCGCGAGTGGGTTGCGCAACTCGTGGCCTAAGGTGGAAAGGAACTGATCCTTCATGCGGTCCGCTTGACGAAGTGCTTCGTTCGCACGCGCTAATTCCTCCGTACGTTCTTGAACTTTTCGCTCCAGTTCAGCCGCGGCACTTTGATTGGCCAATGCGTATCGGATCGAGCGTTCCAGTAAGGCCGCGGTCAACCCAGCTTTCTCCAGATAGTCGGCGGCTCCAGCGTTCAGCGCTTCCATGTCCGTGCGAATTTGCCCTTGCCCGGTCATGAGGATCACTGGGGCTGAACAACCATTCCGGTGTGCTTCGCGAATGAGGTCGATGCCCGTTTTTGCTCCAAGACGATAGTCGAGCAAGTACGCGTCGTGTTTACCCGCGCAAATATCATCCAGTCCCTCTTCGAAGATCCTCGCCCAATCGAGTGAGAAACGCTTGCCGGGAATGTCGGCAAAGAGGTCGCGTGTGAGAAAGTAATCGTCCTGATCGTCTTCGACGAGCAGGACACGGATGATCCCGCTTCCAGCGGGCTGACCCGGGGGAGCTTTTGGGCCTTCGGAACCACAGTCGCAATCAGATTGTGGCGTTGGAGTTTCCATTTGCAGGCAGCTCCACGATTTCTAACCAATATTTCCCAAACGCGCGGACGACTTCAACAAGTTGTTCGAACGTCACAGGTTTCGTGATGTAGGACGTTGCCGAGAGGTCATAACTACTCGCCACATCTTCCTCGGCCTTTGAGGTTGTCATGATGACTACGCGCAAGGCCCGAAACTGCGGATCGGCCTTGATCTCACGCAACGCCTCACGCCCATCTTTCTTGGGCATGTTCAGATCGAGCAGCAAGATACTCGGGCGGGGTGCAAGCTGTGGGTCGGTGAACTTCCCACGATGATAGAGATAGTCCAGCAACTCCTCCCCATCTTCGACAAAGCGTAACTCGTTGGCGAGGTGATTCTCCTCGAACGCCTCGCGCGTCAATTGCCGATCATCAGGATCATCATCCGCCATCAAGATTATCACTGGCTTTTTCATCGGAATATTGATCAACGATCTCACCCTCTTTGAAGGTCGAACGATTTTGTAATCGCACTGCTCCAGGTGGTCATTCTAAGTGTGCCGACAACTACTCGATCTCGGCGTTTTGCCCGAGCGGCAGTGTGATCAAGAATTCGGAGCCCGCTCCAGGTTCGCTTT
>JBGTAO010000197.1:0-2161 GCA_041749835.1 Gemmata sp.
CCCGCGAGGCAATCTCGGGAACCACTCCGCCGAATCGTGCGTGCAATTCGTTCTGAGACGCCACGACGCTCGAAAGCTCCTGGAGTTCGTCCGTGAACACCGCTGCTGCCGTTTCGTCGCAACTTGTTTCCACTGCCAGGAAGTTCATTCCGTCTTCAGCCTTTGATTGGTTTCCAGCAGACCGTCGAGCGTCTTATTCCAGAGGTTCGGGCGGAACCAGATACAGATGACACAACCGCGGGTAGCGTTTGCGAAGTTCGGCCTCATCCTCGAAATCAAAATCCTCACCTTCCGGCGGCAGTGGCGGTGCGTCCTTTTCTTCGCGATCAAGTCGATCGTAAAAGTCGCTCATTCCCGTCTTCGCTTCGTAGACTCGTACAGCAGCAGCATCGAGGCCAAAGCCATCGACGGGGTCGCCATCGAGAATGTCAGCGAGTGAGTCGGGGTGCTTAAGTGCAGCCTCGTACGCATGCCGCCCACGGCCCACCAGCCAGACCCGGAAGTCACGAAACCCGTCGTCCGAGCAACCGCCATTGATCAGGTACGCTGCTCCCCACAGATTCAGCAGGTTGGCTGCCGCGATTGCCTCATCGAAGCGAGCCTGGAATTCGATCACCTCAAACCATTTTTGCGGCTCCAACCGCTGCTTAAGTGCTTCGAAATGCTCGACGGAATCGGCTCGATACGCCTCCTCAATGATCTTCCAGAATGGTTTCCAGTCCATCGTTATCTCCGAGTCTGACGCCGTTCAATCGCGATCGAGGTACAGGGCCGAGAGTTGTGGCAAGCGACGGCGTGTCTGGGTTTCATCCTCGAAGTCCCATTGCCTTCCCGGTCGACTTTTGGGTGGCTTCTTGTTTTGCGCCTTCAGAGCTTGCATGAGCGCATTGTAGCCGGCTTCATCGCGTTCCCGCTTGGTCGCGGCGAACCAGGCATCCCAAGCCGGGTAACATTCACACTCGACCATTTCCTCTTCAGGATCGATCACCTGAGCAAGTGAATCGGGATCTTTGACTGCGGTTTCGAAAACGGTTCGCCCTTGCAGGACCAGCCAGCGCCGGAAATACTCGAAGCCGTCGTCGGAGCAGCCGCAATTGATCAGAAACGCGGCCCCCCACAGATCCCAACGGTACGCCTGTGCAAGTGCGATATCCCACCAGTAACTGAACTCGAGTATCTCTTCGAGTGGGAGCTTTGTGAGCCGGTGCGCCAGCCGCTCGGCATGGACTTCGGGATCTTTACGCCGTGTCGCCTGTATGTGATTCCAGAACTCGTCCTGGGTCATGGTGCTCTCGGTAACGTGGGCTTGGCAATTACGACCCAGCTTTGGCAGTGCGCGGTGTGGCAACAATGCCATTCGCGCTCGGTTCCGGCGGCCAGTCTTGCCAGTTATTGGCCTGACGCCAAAACGCCAGTGGGTTGTCATAGACAACTTTTTGGATCTCGGCCGCACTGTGTCCCCGACGTTTCATCTCCTGAATCAACTCGGGTACTGCCAGGGGATCGGACTTGCCCCAATCGCCAGCGGAGTTCGCCATGATGCGTTCGGTTCCAACCATCTCGATGATATCGCAGGCACGAGCCGGTGTACATTTGGTAGTGGGGTAGAGTGTCATCCCGCACCAGAAACCATTCTCCAGTGCCAGGCGGACCGTGTGCTCCTCAACATGGTCGATACACACCCGCTCGGGCTGAATCCGCGAATCGTTCTTGAGCATATCGATAATCATCCGCGTGCCCTTGTACTTGTCCTCCAGGTGGGGCGTATGGATGAGGATCAACTCATTCGTCTTTGCGGCCAGGTCGAGGTGTTCCTGGAAGACAAGTGCCTCGTTCGCGGTGTTCTTGTTCAACCCGATTTCCCCGATCCCAAGTACTGATGGGCGATCCAGGAACTCCGGGATCATCGAGATCACTTCGCGTGAGAGCGAAACGTTCTCCGCTTCTTTGGCGTTGATGCAGAGCCAGGAGTAATGCTTGATGTGAAACTGAGCGGCCCGCTTTGGCTCGAATTCCGTGAGGTGGCGGAAGTAGTCGTGAAAGCCAGCCGCACTGCCCCGGTCGATCCCGGCCCAGAAGGCGGGCTCACTAATCGCCGCACATTGAGCGTAGGCCATCCGTTGATAGTCGTCGGTGGTCCGCGAAATCATGTGAATATGCG
>JBGTAO010000198.1:0-7609 GCA_041749835.1 Gemmata sp.
GTGGAGTTTCGGGCCACAGTTGCCCAAACGCTTTCCAGTTGGTTGGTGAGGCGGTCCCAGGAATAGCGTGAGACAACGGTTTCGCGGCCGAGTTCCGCCATCTCGGCCATATCGTCGGGTCGTCGGATCGCCTGCAAGATGGAATGAGCCAACGCTTCGTTCCCGTCCGCAACAATGAGATCGCGATCGGTTACAAGTTGCAATCCCTCGGCACCGATGCGACTACTCACTACTGGAGTTGCCATGGCCAGCGCTTCGAGAATCTTGAGCCGCGAACCGCCACCGATCCGAAGTGGAACTACGAGCATGGCCGCGCTGGCCAAGAAGGGCCGCACATCCGGTACATCCGCGAAAACCCGAACACCGGGTTGTGTGGCGGCACGGGCTTTGAGCCATTCCGGTGGTCGACGCCCGACCAACTTCAAGGTGGCACTCGGGCAGTTGGCACGAATGGTCGGGAAGATCGAATCGAGGAGTTGTGAGCTGGCATCCAGGTTGGGACGCCAATCGAGGCTGCCCAGAAAGAGCAGACTCGCCGGTTCCCGCTCGATGTCGCGATGCGGCTTGAAATAGCCGATATCGACACCATTTTCGACCAGGTTCACCCGGCTCACACCCAGTCGCTGTTGCATTAGCCGGGCATCATCCGGGCTCACCGCGATGGTAGCCGTGGCAGCGCGATAAGCCCAGCTTTCGAACTGCTCGTACTTCCGCCATTGCTGCCGCAGATACCAACGCTTGACCGGATTGGCTTCGGACTCAGTGTAGCGCTGCCAGATAAGCGCTTCGACATTGTGAGCCATCACCGTCCAGCAGAGTTCATTCAGTTGCTCGGGGAACGCCTCGCGGAGTACGTGCGCATAGGGGGTCCATTCACAATGCCACACATCGACGTGATGAGAAGCCGCGAACGCTTTGGCGGCTTCAGCCAGAGTGGGGCTGGTGTGTGTCGCTACCGAGTAAGGCAACGGTGACAACAGATTGCCAGCGAGGCGAGCGTAGAAACCCGGGCCAGTTTTTGTGGGGATCGCCCGATCCACGATCACAGTTCGAATGCCAAGCCGGCGAAACTCGGCCTGAGCTGCGGCGGTTTCTTCGCGATCGGGGTTGCGGTGACAAAGGATGGTAATGTGATGGCGGTCGGCCAGGCCAGCGAGCAGGTTGTAAGTCCGGATGCGCTTGCCCGAGGTGAGCGGGAATGGCAACTCTTCGTCCAAAACTGCCACGTGGAGTGGACGCACGGGGATTCCTTTCCTCGGGTGGTTGATGAAATTGTGCAATGATCGCTGGGCCGGTGTCAACCCGGAGTTGCATTCACAGCCTTCCCATCACAGGGTAGGCCTGAAGCCGGACCATTAGACCTGTGCGGCCCGGAGCATCTCCGTTGCCTCCTGACGAGTTGTTTCGGAACGCGACTCCCCCCGCAGCATCAGAGCCAGTTCCTCGATTCGTGCCGCTTCCGTGGTGAGCGGTGTGATGGTGGTTGTGGTTCGCTTACTGCTGGTACTTTTGCGAATCGTCCACTGGTAGGCGGCATAGCTCGCAACCTGCGGAAGGTGTGTTACGCAGAGTACCTGATGAGAACGCCCCAATGCGGCGAGCTTTTGCCCCATGACATCGCCCATGCGGCCACCCACGTTGGCATCAATCTCATCAAAGACCACCAGCGTGCGTACCGGGTCGTGCGCGGCCAGCACCGACTTCAACGCCAACATGGTTCGCGAGAGTTCGCCACCGCTGGCAACTTTCCGGAGTGGCCGTGCAGGTTCGCCCGGATTGGCTGTCAGCATCAGTTCCAGGTGATCGATCCCCGTCAGTGGCACCTCGCCGGCCCGTGGATCGTCCGACAACGGCATCGCCACGAGAACGGCTTCGAGCCGGGCCTGCGACATCTGCAATTCACCCAGTTGCTTTTGCGTGTCGGCTGCCAGCTTGCGTGCTACTTTTGCGCGCCCCTGGCTGAGAGTCGTGGCACTCTTTCGCAATTCGTTCCATGCCAGTTTCAACTCTCGTTGCCGGAACTCCACGTCCGCTTCTTCCTGTTGCAGAAGCGATTCGCGCGAATCGAGCGTGGTCCGATACTCCACGAGTTCGTCCGGTGTTTTGCCGTAGCGAGACTGGAGCTTCTTCAGAAACCCTAGCCGTTGTTCGACAGCTTCGAGTCGCTGCGGATCGGCTTCGAAGCGTTCGGCCAGATCCCGGCTCGTGTCGGCGAGATCCTGGACTTCTGGCCGAAGAGCTTCAAGCCGTTGGCAAACGAGTTGGATTTCGGGGTGAAGGGAAGCCCAGCGCTGCCCGTCCTTGATCAACCGGCCGAGTACCGTGCTGACGGCTCCGTCTTCGTCGGCCAATCGGGCGGCAACTTCCGCGGAGAACTGCGCCAGACTTTGGGCGTGGATCAGCGTGTCCCGTTCTTGCAGCAACTCTGCCGACTCACCCGCTTTCAACTGCGCGCGATCCAATTCCTCACGTTCGAACCCGTTGAGGGAGAGTTCCTTGAGCCGATTGGCACGCGCCTCCGCGAGTTGCTGGAACTGGTGACGCAACGTGCGAACCTGCTCGGCGGAGCGTTCGTAGCTTTTGCGTTGTTCGGTCAAGCGACCGTAGGAATCGAGCAGTTGAAGTTGGTATTCCGGCAGGAGTAGCGAGTAACTTTCGTGCTGCCCGTGGACATCGACCAGCATTTGGCCAATCCGCTTCAACGTGCCAACTGCTACAGGCATATCGTTGACGAGTGCCGAGCTGCGTCCGCTGCGGTTCAGGCGGCGCGTGAGGATCAGATCGTCTTCGTCCATTGGTGCCTGGAGGATTGCAGCCGTGGCTTCCCGTTGCTCGGGGCGAGTGAGCTCGAAGCGACCCGTAACCCGCAACTCTTCTGCACCGGTGCGAATGAGATCGGCACTGCCCCGCTCGCCCAACAAGAGACCAAGAGCTCCGAGTAAAAGCGACTTGCCCGCGCCGGTTTCACCCGTCCAGGCGCAAAAGCCCGGGTGCAGTTCGACCCGCACATCTTCGATCAGCGCGAGATTTTGCACGGCTAGTTCGCGAAGCATACCCCAATGGTATGCAGCAATGTTCGCCCTGTGAAGGTGCGATGGCACGATGCCGATTCCGGGGTCGGATCTTGGGGCAGTTCCAGAGGTGTAGCGGCAGTGCAACACTCCGCGACCACAGTTTTTTGAAATCCGTTGTCAGGTTGTGAGTGGTCCCGGGCATCTTGTGATTGTGGTGATCGAAAGTCGCTCACCCGAAACAAGAAACCGAAGAGTTACTGGAGATCGCAATGACCCGTTTCACCTCCGTCAAGATGTTGGTTGCTGGCCTGGTTAGCGTGGTTGCATGTGCGGGCACCGCAAGTGCTCAGAACTTTATCCGGGGAAGCGGCAATGGTGTCGGGAACACCATCGTCTCTCAGAACCGGGGCGGTTATGGTGGCAAGAACGTGATCCAAAACAGCGGGAATGGCATCGGCAATACGATTGTCGCCCAGAACCGTGGTGGCTACCACTCAGTGGGTTACCCGCAACAGTTTGGTGGCCAGAACGTCATCCAAAATAGTGGCAATGGCATCGGGAATACCATCATCGCTCAGAACCGTGGCGGCTACGGATTTGGCGGTTTCCCCAGTGGTGGTGGACTCAACCTGGTGACGAACAGCGGGAACGGCATCGGCAACACGATCGTCGCTCAGAACGGGCCGGGCTCGTTCCCGGGAGGTGGTGTCTTCCCGGGCGGTGTGAATGTGAACGTGATCGCCAACAGTGGTAACGGCATCGGTAACACCATCTCGACTCAGAACGGCCGCCCAGGCGGATTGAATATCAATGTGGTCGCCAACAGCGGGAATGGCTCCGGCAACGTGATCCACACTGGCAACCGGTAAGGGTCGTCTCAACGCCACTCAAACAGTTTAAGTAAACAGGTTGGAGCAATCGCCCCAACCTGTTGTTCCACCATCTCACATTCCGCTTTTGGAGATTCCCATGTTCACGCGAATGATCTGGACACCGCTGGCAGCCGTTCTGGTTCTGGGAGGGCTCGCAGCAGCCACTTCCGCTCAGACCCCCGGATTGCCCGCAGCACCACCAACCCCACAAGTGATTTCCTGGCCGGGAGGATCGATGGTGCTCAATGGCTCTGAAGTGATCATGCGAACCAAGTCGCCCGGGGGTTCGACCAACCTGATTACGAATTCCGGCAACGGCTTCGGTAACCGACTTGTGATCAGCGGTGGCCCCGGGGTAACCGTAGTGCAGAACGCTCGGAATGGGATTGGCAATCGATTGGTCCTTGATCCCGACGAGTTGCTCATCGACCTGGATCAAATCGTGCCGGGTATGAAGCTGGGACAACGTTCGCCACCACTACCGGGGTTACCTGTTGTCGATGGTAAGCGAGACGTTGTTGCAAGTTATAAAGGCAAGGAGAACAAGTTTTGGACGAAGCGCGAGTATCACGACAGTTATGATTGCAACTTGTACTGGGACCCCAGCACCAAGCAGTGGTTCCGCTACTACCTCGATGATGACATCTTCCGCCCGGTGGCGACGCAACCGCCCGCTCCTCCTGTCGAGAAATAAACAGTTGTTGCAGAACAACAAACCACAACCCCGGCTCGCGCCGGGGTTGCTTCATTTACACTCGAGTGACTGGTTTGAGGGGATCGCCTGGGACGCACTTCGCGGACAACAGCAAGCTCTTCACACGGTGATAACGTACAGCATTTTGCCGCACGTGGAACAAAGCAAGAATGTCCCATGCCGGACATCGAGTTCCCTTTGCTCGGTGAGCGCCGTGCGACAGCCCTGGCAAATTCGATTCTTGACGGCTGCAAACGCCTCCGGACCATGAGCCTTGATGTACTGATCGTAGCGGCTTCTGTTGTCCTCGGGTATTCCTTCCTCCGCCTTCTCCAATGCAACAAGACTGGCGACATGTTCCGCTTTGAGGCGTTCGAGCCGTTCCGCTGCTTCCTTCTGAAACTCTGCGAGCTCGGTTTGGGCTTCTGCCCACTGCTGCTCCACCTGAGGAACTGCGGCTGTCTTCGCTTCGATCTCGCCAATTGTCTGGAGAATGGCATCTTCGAGTGCACCTTGTTTCTCTTTGGCTTGTGCAATCTCGGACTCTTTGGCGGCGTATTCTTTGGGCACACTAATGCCCGTGAGCTGGGCTTCCAGCTTGGCCAATCGCTGCTCGGTTTGCTTCAGTGTGCCTTCATCTTCCCGCAGTCGGAGCTTCAATTTGGTAATCGAGTCATGGTGCTCTTTGTGGGCCGCCCTTTCTGCCTCCAGTTTCTCCTGCCGAATCTTGAGAACCCTTGGGCCGCGTTCAATTTCTAGTGCGAGTTCACGGAGGTGTTTGCGCAGTCGATGGCATTCCCGAAGTGCATCGGTGATCGGTGGCATGATGGCTCCTTTGCGGGCATTGTACCGGGAATCCGATGCGCGGAACCGAGTATTCAGATCTCGAAGTGTAGTCAACGAAACAGGAGCCGGATGAGTGCCGCATGGCCGCACTCGTTCCGACTCCCGGAATGCTTCACAGATTGTGTGGAGTTCAGGTTCGCTTCAAGCCATCGAGGAAGCCTTCGAGTTGACGACTCCGCACCGGATGCTGCAGCTTTCGCACAGCCTTTGCTTCAATCTGGCGAACACGTTCCCGTGTCACCTTGAAGATGCGCCCGACTTCTTCGAGCGTGTAGGTATACCCATCACCGAGCCCGTAGCGCAGCTTGATGATCTCGCGTTCCCGATAGGTCAGTGTTTTGAGTACGCCTTCGATCTTGTCCTTGAGCATCTCATTCGTGGCCGCGTTCACGGGAGATTCGACCGAGTTGTCCTCGATAAAGTCGCCGAAGTAGGAGTCCTCGCTCTCCCCAACCGGGCGATCGAGGCTGATCGGTTGGCGGCTAATCTTGAGGACTCGCTTACATTCCTCGTAGGAAATGTTCGCCGCGGTTGCTGTCTCCTCGATGGTTGGCTCGCGCCCCATTTCTTGCAACAGCTTCTTGGAGACGTTCCGCAGTTTGGACATCGTCTCGATCATGTGGACCGGAATCCGGATCGTTCGGGCCTGATCTGCGATAGCCCGTGTGATGGCCTGACGAATCCACCATGTGGCGTAGGTGCTGAACTTGAATCCCCGTCGATGCTCATACTTGTCCACCGCACGCATCAGGCCAGTGTTCCCTTCCTGAATGAGGTCCAGGAAGCTGAGGCCACGGTTGCGGTATTTCTTGGCAATGCTCACGACCAGTCGGAGATTCCCACCCGACAACTCTCGCTTGGCGTGCTCGTACTCGGCAAACCGCGATTTCATGATGCCAACCCGCTTCCGCAGGCTCGCGGGCTCTTCCAGCGTGATCAGCATGAGGTCCTGGAGTTCCTTTTCCAGGTTGCCACGTTCTTCCTTGGCAGCACGATTGCCCTTGAGCGAATCGACTTCCGCTTCGAGTTCGTCCATCCGTTGACTAATCTGTTCCAGCTTCTTCATCAGCGGCTGGACTTTTTGGGTCCGGATCGACAACTCTTCGACCAGGGTGACCGTCTTTCGGCGTCGCAAGCGTAACCGCTCACGCAACTCATCACGTTCCCGGGCCGGCGTGCGTTCGTCGAGGAGGCGCTGGAAGTCCTCGACGTTGGATTCCATGAGCGGTTCGAGCGTGCGCAGGTTGTGCGGCATGCGTGCGAGAATCTTGTCCTTCTCGAGATTCTCGGTTTGGGAAACTTTGATCGTGCGATCGAAGGGAAGATCGCCATTGTGGACCCGCTTGAGCGTCTCGGTCACCTGGCGGAGGGCATAATCGCATTCAAGCACTTTGCGGCGGAATCGGCGGCGAGTCAGCTCGATCCGCATGGCGAGCGAGACTTCCTGCCGACGATCCAGCAACGGGATCTCACCCATCTGAGTCAGATACATTCGCACGGGGTCGTCGATATGGCGACCATCGCCATCGGAATCTTCGAATGCCGGGACATCGGCATCATTCGCCAGAATCTCGTCGGCGAGGTTGGTGGGGGTTTCTTCAGTCTCACCGTCCTCATCGGAATCAATGAGGCTGATGCCGTATTGATCCAGCAGAAACTCGGTAATCTCTGCCAAACGATCCGGTTCGGACAGTTCGGGCAGAGCAAGATTCACCTCATCGAAGGTGAGCGACCCGGTCTGCTTCCCCTTTTCGAGAAGAGTTTTCAGTACCTCGTCGTTCTTCCAGTCCATCCGAACCCCTCCCGATCAGGTCAGGCCAACCCCCCGTGGCGTCGTGCCTGGGAGGTGGTTAGGAGAATCGTGAGTCTGAGCACCATCGCGGCGACTATCCGCCGAACAGACTTATCCGGCGTTCTTCTTGCTAGCAGTCTGCTGGAGCTTGCGCAACAACTCGACCGCATGATCACCCGATGCTGCTGCTAGTTGATCCTTGACGGCCCGTTGTTCGACCTGAACGCGAGCGTCCACAAACCAGCGGAGGAGCCGAGCGAGCCATTCGCCAGGTTCCTGCATGTGTTGTCCTATGAGGTACCGCTTCTCGGCTGCTTCGAACAGGTCTGGGCGATCGGATAACTTTTCTCGAATCGCGTCAAGATCGGGCACAACACCCCGCTGGTGAATC
>JBGTAO010000199.1:0-3943 GCA_041749835.1 Gemmata sp.
CGTGTAGTCGCCGCCCGCTGCCGCATAGTAGCTCAGTGTTGTCCACGGGGTTGCTCCAAAGTCTCCCACGCTCGCAACGTCACTCGAAAAGCTGGCAACCAGGTTGTTGCCGCTGTCGTAGATGTTCACAAAGCCGCTGTCGTTGAATGGGAGAAAATCGCCTGTTGCGAAGAAGGCGTCCAGAAGGATGGTACTTCCGGTTGGCACTGTGAAGGTTTGCGAGAGAGTCGTGGGGACCCCATCTGCGAACACAGAAGCAATCACCGCGAACGAATCACCCTCTGTGGGGTAGAAGTCCCAAGTGAAGGCGTTCGTCCAGTTATTGGTGGTGAATGCCGGGCCACTGCTGGACCACCCAACCAGACCTGCTTCAAAGCCTCCGTTTATCAGCGGTGCGGCTTGAACCGGTTTCGCTGAGGTGATTCCGGCGAGGGCAATCAAACACCAGAACAACTTATTCACAACCCGACCTCCAAGAGGGGCAATCGCTTTTGGGATGGCAAACCGATGTTATCGAATCGAATTGGGATTGCGAAGTCTGTGAGTCTCCGCGTCCTTGCGCGACCATGGCCGGTCTTGCTCATGATTGAGGTTCAATCAGAATTCCTAACACCGAGATTAAACGAACTCCACTAATCAGAGCAACCAGAAAAGTCGGAACTTGCAGTGAGCTAATCCCTGACTTGAGCGGGGTTCCGATACAGCACACTGGGGAGTGTTATGCCAAACCCCGGCCGCAAGGGGCCGGGGTTTGTGTGGGAGTTCCAGGAGTTCTCCCGTGTGGGATCACGCTTTCATCTTACGGCGACGAACATAAGCACCAGCGGCCATCAGCCCGAAGACGGCCATGGTTGCCGGTTCCGGTGTCGGTGCATCGAAGTTGCTGATGGTCAGAATCCCTGGCCCAAAGATACCGTCGATGGTATTGACTCGGAAACCGAAAGTGTCCCCAGCATTCACATTGAATGAGATGAACCCGTTCTGGACTTCCGGACCGTTGTTATCGGTGAACTGGGTGAATACACCGTTCAACACATAGCCCGAAGGATCGAATTGGGGGCCAGTAATACCACCAACAGGCTCACCATCGAACAACCAGTTGAAGCTGACCATGCCCGAGGCAGCAGCGGTGGTGGTGTACTCGGTGAAGCCACCAATGCCATTGTTACCACCTGTCAAGGTGATCGAACCCGGAGCGCCACCGGTGTTCACGGAACCATCAATTGTTCCCGGGCTGTTCGTCAGGGTCCAGTTGGCCGGAGCATAAGGACCTGAGAACATGCTCGCGGCCGAAGCCGGTGAGCCAACTGCCACAACGCCAAGAATCGCCAAGCACCACAATAACTTTTTCATGACACAACCTCCGAAGGGGGTGAGAGTCATGGCGTACGCGTAAACGAGCTGATCATGTCTCGTTCATACGCATAAATCCGCCAGCCCAGAATTCAACACACCCCACTCCGGATGGGCGGCCGGTGTGGGTTGATCCGTTATGAAAACTGAGCGTGCGGAGAGTCCAAACACTCAGGCGAGGGAGCCTGCCTTGGCGGTCGATGCAAGCATTTCACCATTCCCTGTGTGCGCGGTAAATCGAAGATTGACCCAGATCCGAAAGATCATCTCACAAATGAATTCGAAGTGCCCTTGAGAACGATTCATGTGATAACGACGTAAGTAGCTACTGAAAATTGACTTGTGATATCGATTTTGGGGTCGCGCTTGTTGAGTCCGACTTGGGCTCCTGTCAGACCCGAAGAAATGAGTCGAGAGATTTGGGCGAATCGCGGGACGTGCAGTTCAGTGGGGTATAGACACGACTTCGGGCACTTCCCCTAGGTACTTCCAGTTCTGGGTCGGGCAATCGCCTCGTAATCTACAAGCCCAAGGGCTTGCCAATTGCCTCCCCAGGCCGGATCTTATGGGATCACCGAGCCAACAAGTAATCCGGGGCTCGCATCTTCGTACTGAGTGACTTCATGGCTGCACGACAGTCTTCAGAAGCACCGGACGGCACGGACACGATACCCGCGAACGATCCGTTCATCCCTGCGACTGAATCGCCAGCCGAGTTCACGGTGCCGGCGATCCTGGCCGGGTCGGTGTTGGGCATCATCTTCGGGGCATCGTCGTTGTATCTCGTGTTGAAGGTGGGCCTCACGGTATCGGCGTCGGTTCCGATCGCGGTGTTGTCGATCACCCTGTTTCGGGCGTTCTCCAAGGTGTTCAAGGTTCGCCGGACCACCATTCTGGAGAACAACATCGTCCAGACGGCTGGCAGTGCGGGCGAGAGCATCGCGTTCGGTGTGGGTGTCACGATGCCGGCGTTGCTGCTTCTCGGGTTCGAGATGGACCCCGTGCGCGTGATGACTGTCTCGGTTCTGGGTGCGGTGCTGGGCATTCTTATGATGATCCCGCTACGGCGGGCCTTCATCGTCAAGCAGCATGGCAAGTTGATCTACCCCGAGGGAACCGCTTGTGCCGAGGTGCTCA
This sequence comes from Gemmata sp., assembly GCA_041749835.1. Taxonomy (GTDB): domain Bacteria; phylum Planctomycetota; class Planctomycetia; order Gemmatales; family Gemmataceae; genus Gemmata. The sequence continues at coordinate 2,491 of JBGTAO010000199.1, forward strand.
TCGCAGGGGAAAAAGGCGGGGCCACCGCGAAAATGGTGTTCGTCGGCTTCGGGCTCGCAATGGTCCATAAGTTCCTCACCTCCGCTGCGAAGCTCTGGGCCGCGGAACCGGTTGCACCGCTTTCCGTGCGTGATGAAACGACGGGCCAGGTGACGGGGCTCAAAGGTGGGCAGATCAGTGGTGAGCTTTCGCCAGAATTGCTGGGTGTCGGCTTTCTCATTGGGCCACGAATTGCATGCTTGATGATGGCCGGCGCGGTGTTGTCTTATTTCGTGATCGGTCCACTGATCGCCACGTTCGGAGAAGAGTTGAACGATCCCGTTGCACCGGCCACGCGTGCGGTGGCTGCGGAGTCGGGTCACCTCGCGGTAGCCGGCGGGATGGCAAGCCCTTCGGTATCCGCGGCCCAAGACGCCGATTCGGGATTGATCCGCAACATGGAACCCGATGATCTGCGGGTGCGCTATCTGCGCTTCATCGGTGCCGGTGCAGTTGCAGCGGGTGGCATCATCAGCATGTTCCGGGCGCTCCCGCTAATCATCGGTTCCATTGTCGCAGGACTGGGTGATCTTCGGGCGACCCGTGCTGCCGGAGGGAAAGCCACTACGGTGCGAACCGAGCGGGACATGCCCATGACGATTGTCCTCTGGGGCAGTGTGGGGTTGGTGCTCGTCCTGGCGCTTGTGCCGCAGTTGGGGTTGGGTCTGAGCTTCCAGGGGTTGCTGGGGGCCGGCATGATCCTGCTGTTTGGCTTCCTGTTCGTCACGGTGTCCAGCCGGCTGACGGGTGAAGTGGGTAGCTCGTCCAATCCGATTTCGGGAATGACAATCGCCACGCTGCTGCTCGTCTGTTCCATCTTCTTGCTTCTGGGGCGAACCGGCCCCACGGCCATGCTGACGGCATTAACTGTGGCCGCGGTGGTCTGTATCGCATCCTCGAACGGTGGCACGACTTCGCAGGACCTCAAGACCGGTTACCTCGTCGGTGCGACTCCGGCACGGCAACAGTGGGCCATTCTGATCGGAGCCGTGACCTCCGCTTTGGTGATCGGTGTCACCATGCTTGCTCTGAATGCCGCGGGTTCGCACGAAACCCGCAAAGGGTTTCCCACGGATGTCGAGTTAATGGTCCCGTCCGATGCACCACAGGAATCGCCAGGGAAACCGTATGATCGGGATGAGCCCGGAGATGACAAACGCCCGGGCTGGACTGCCGACACGACCATTTACCGCGTGGTCCATGTGCGTGAGGGGCAATACGAAGGGATGCCGGCCGGGCGCTTTCTGGTGAATGAGACAGGCAACCCGGTTTACCGGACCGATGGCCCGATCTCGCGCGAGGCCTGTTCTTCTTTTACAGACACTCTCTGACACTGTGGACAAGTATTTACATTTCACTATGGACATGGCATGTCTACATTTGCCCCAAGTTGTTCCGCCAGCTGCACATACAC
>JBGTAO010000200.1:0-5910 GCA_041749835.1 Gemmata sp.
GTTCAAGAAGAACACCATTCGATGACATCAGCTCTTCTGGCAAAAGGCAGTTACACGCCCATCGGCACGAGCACCCAGTCTCATTTCACGCTGTGGAGCGAACAATTTCGCTCCACACGACTCCTGAGTCCGCATTTCCAACTGCTCCTTGAATCGCTCGATTATTATTGACGGGGGAGTGAGTAATCGGGTCCACCCAACGATAACGATCGGTTTCACGAGATCCAATTAGCGTCACGAAACGGACGGCGGTATGATCCTAACATTCTAGCTAGAAATGGAACTTGATTCATCGAAAGCAAACTTCTACGGCGGCTGATCTGAGTTGAGCCGAACACAATGGGTGACCCACTTCAGAAGGCGGAGAATCGAACGTGAACACCGGAGACGACCCGAACACCACTGCTGACCGCGTCCCACGGCAGGACCAAGTCGCTGACACAACAGCATTCCGCACGGGCGATCCGCTCGGTACTATAGATCATTCCCACAGCCCTCTTAGCACTGATGACATTCGCAATGGTGGTAAGGCACTCAGCAGTGAACTGCCTGACGTTCCCGGTTACCGTGTGGTTGGGGAGATTGCTCGCGGCGGGATGGGTCGGGTGGTAGCTGCCGTTGACCTCACGCTTGATCGGGATGTGGCCATTAAGGTGTTGCTTCCCGGGGCCAACGCCGATCGCTTCGTCCGGGAGTCAAAGGTAACCGCTCGACTGCCCCACCCGGGCATCCCGCCGATTTACGCCCTCGGCACGCTGGCAGACGGTGGACCATTCCTAGCCATGAAACTCGTTGCTGGCCGGACCCTGGCAGCCGTGATGACGACGACCGATAGGCCTCGGCTGTTGCAAACATTCACCCAGGTCTGCCAGGCGGTTGGGTTCGCCCATAGTCGGGGCGTGATTCACAGGGATCTTAAACCGGCGAACGTCATGGTGGGGGCATTTGGCGAAGTTCAAGTCATGGATTGGGGTCTGGCAAAGGACTCGACCCTCCAAGAAATCTCAGGCGAACCACGATCGTCGGAGGTGCAGCCCCCGCCACCACTATCTGGTCAGGAAGGTGTCCGGACGACCGATCGTCGTGGGCCTGCGGAATCGACTGACGATGAGACTCGAGCGGGTGCCGTGATGGGGACGCCGGCGTACATGGCTCCAGAGCAAGCCCGCGGCGAGGTGTCTGATGCCCGCAGCGATGTATTCGCCTTGGGCGGCATACTATGCGCGATATTGACCGGGCAGCCACCGTTCCATGGCCCCTCGTCTCGGGAGGTCATTCGGCGAGCTGGGTCTGCCGATCTGGCCGACGCTCATGCTCGACTGGACAGCTGTGGTGCGGACGCTGATCTCGTCACCTTGTGCAAAAACTGCTTAAGCCCGAGCCCCTCAAATCGACCCTCAGATGGACAAGCGGTTGCTGATGGGATGACATCCTATCTGAGCGGAGTTGAGGAGCGTTTACGAACTGCTGAAATTGCACGAGGTGCGGAGGCGGCCCGGGCCACCGAGGCAACCCTGACTGCGGCCGAGGCCGTCGAACGAGCACGGGCCGAACGGCGTGCCCGCCGCGTTCAAGTAGTGGCTGCAGGTCTCGTGTTGGTGATCCTCGCCGGCGGCATCGCCGGGACAGGCTTGGGGCTGGTGAGAGCCCTACAAGCAGAAAAGGAGACGAAGCGCCGGGCCGACGAGTTACAGCGAGTGGCCGATTACCAGGCCAAGATGCTGCAGCAAGTTGATCCGGCAGCGGCTGGTGTTGGCCTGATGGAGGATCTGCGCACCAGGCATGCCGCGGCACTCGCCAAGTCCGATATACCGGAAGATGAAAGATCGGCCCGCAAAGCGGCGTTCAGCCGGGAATTGTACATCGTGAACGCCACTGACACTGCTGTGTCAGTCATTGACCGTACAGTGCTCGCACCCGCAGCCCGAACCCTCGACGAGCAGTTCGCAGACCAACCCCTGGTTGATGCTTCGCTCAGGATGACGCTGGGGAACGCTTACAGCCAGATCGGCCGGTTTGAGCAAGCGTTAGTGCTTTACCGGAAGGCCTATGAGCTACGCGCTGCGACCTTGGGCGAACGGCATCAAGATACGCTTACGGCTCTTTCCGCGGTGGTGCATGAGCTGATCTTATTGCAACAGATTGAGGAGGCTGAGGCCTCGCTCCCTCGTCTGATCGAAGCCTACCGTGATACGCTCGGGTCCGACCACCCGGACGCCCTCACTGCCCGGTCCTACTGGGGATCACTCCTGCATACTCAAGGGAAGCTTGAGGAGTGGGAGGCCTGTTCTCGCGACGTTTTGGAGCGGCGAAGCCGCGTACTCGGCAAGGGCCACCTGGACACACTAACAACCATGCATAGCCTTGGCACGTGTTTGCTGTTGCGGGACAAATATCCTGAAGCGGAGGGGTTATTGCGGACAGTCCTGGAAGAAAGTCGAGGCTTATCGGGCCAGGGGCAACGACTCTTCATCGATGCACTTTCCAGTCTCAGCAAGGCCCTGAACGCACAGGGAAAATTCAGCGAGGCCTTGCCTTTCTTGCGGGAAGCGCTTGAGAAATCTCGCCAGGAGTGCGGGGAAGATCATCCTGACACGTTGATTACGCTTAACAATTTAGTTGTTAACTTACAGAGCCAGGGAAAGCCCACCGAAACAGAACCCCTGGCTCGAGAACTACTTGATAAAACCCGCCGACTCCGTGGCAACGAACACCGCGAAACCTTAGTGACTCTGAATGTGATGGGAAGGGTTTACGCCCTACAGGGGAAGTACAGCGAAGCTGAGCCCTACTGGAGGGAAGCGCTGACAACGGGTCGGCGGGTGCTGGGTGAGGATCACCCGGATACAGCGGCTTGGATCAATAATCTCGGTAGCCTACTGGTAGCACAACAAAAGCTTACCGAGGGCGAACCACTCGTTCTCGAGGCCCTTGCAAAGTTCCGGAAGGCCTACGGCAACGATCACTCGAGCACCATCACGGCGCTCGGCAACTTGGGTGCCCTGCAACGAGATCTGGGTAAGCTGTCAGAGGCCGAAGCCTGCTTTCGCGAGGCTCTGGAGCGTAGTCGGCGGACACGCGGTGAGGAGATTCCGGCAACACTCACCGCAATCATCCGATTAGGTGAACTGCTCGCAATGCGAGGAGATTCCGCCGAGGCAGTCTCCCTTCTCGCCACGGCCGAGCCGAAGGCACGCGTGACGTTTCTGAAATCGAACAGGCGTAACGTGGCCACCCTTTTGGAAGCTTTGGGCCAAGCCCGCACCTCTCTCGCAAAGTCACATGCGGATTTCGCAATCGCAGAAGCGAACTTGCTGGAAGCTCACAAGCTATTCGTCGAGACACGTGGACCAAACAGCAAAGAAGTGCGTGGGTGCATCCGGACTATTTCCAATACCTACTCCGCGTGGCACAAGACCGAGCCGAGCAAGGGCTATGACACCAAGGCCGCTACATGGAAAGCGAAACTGCCAAACGAGCTCGCGCCCCCACCTCGTGAGAGAATGTAATCCACCGGGCACAAGTCATCGGCCGGGCCACCGCGATTCGGATCACCAAGAACCGATCGCGGCGCACTCGTAGCGGAAATCGTCGACGATTGACAAAGTGGCACGACTGTTGTGGCTCTGCGGCTCCAGTTGGTAGAGAGGAACGGCTGACTTGGTCATGAACCAGTCGCGAAGATCCAAAAGTTGCGGCTGATCTAATCGCAGCTCAAGCATTGGCTGAGGTACAGACTCAATAGCCAAAGTGTGGGTTGGAGCACATGACGAGGAGACCAACTATGCGCTACTCATTCTGATTGAGAACTTCACGATTCACGTAGTGACTTCTTTGAGGGGCATTACGATTCTGATAAACACCGCTGTGATCCTTGAAGCCAAGCCAGTTGCCCAATTGAGTCTGTTCCTGTCTCGTACTGTACAAATGAACATGTGGCCAAGGTGGGACTCGAACCCACACAGGTTTCCCCGCTCGATTTTGAGTCGAGTGCGTCTGCCATTCCGCCACTTGGCCAGCGTTTCATCAGGATAGACCCCAAAGGCCCAAGCGACAAGAGAGCGCGAACTTCTGGAATTCCACTACAACGATGCGGTAGCCGTTCTTGGCCATTCATGAGCTGGAATGTGAGGATCGTTGTGAACACTGCGAGCGAACCGGAACGTCTCGATGTTGTCGCGGTTGCGCCCCACCCGGATGATCTGGAGATTCTATGTGGGGGCACCCTAGCCAAGCTGGTACTGCAAGGTTACCGCGTGGGCATCTTCGACCTCACCAGTGGTGAACCCACACCACGTGGGACCGTGGAAACGCGCATCCTGGAAGCCGAAGCGGCGCGGCAACATTTGGGCGTGCAAGTGCGGGTGAATTTGGGCTTACCGAACCGCGTTCTGATGGATGGCCCGGAAGCACGATACCGTTTGGCGACGGCGTTCCGCACGTACCGCCCCGGCGTCATCATCATCGCGGCTGGCCGAACGCCTGCGGCCTCACCCGATCATCACCAGGGGCATCTGCTGGGGGAAGCGGCCCGGTTTTATTCTCAACTCACCAAGTGGGACGACCGCTTCGAGGGAACCGTACCGTATCGCGTGCCCCATCTCGTCTACGCTCCCTTTCCATTCGAGGCCGACAATCGGCTGTGGCATAGCCAGTTTGTGATTGATATCTCGGAGACGATTGAGCAAAAGATTGCGGCGGTGAAGGCCTATGAATCGCAATTCGACGCGCATCGGTTCCAGCGGGTAGAACACATGATTCGCTCGGCTAATGGCTTCCATGGCGCACGCTGTGGCTATCTGTATGGCGAGTTGTTTGCGCTCCCCACGCCGGTCGGTGCGACGGATCTGATGCAACTGGTGCAGGGTAGCAAAGGCTCGCTGGCACCGGTGCAACTCCCGGGTCGGGATCATCTGCCCATGGGCTGAGAGCGTTCGTGTGGGAAGTGCTTCGAGCGGAGACGGTAACCGAGCTGAGGCAAACTCACGAGATGGGCGCGAGAATCTCCAGGACTTCGACGGCAGGTTGTTCACCAGTGTAGATCACCCCTACGCGGCCATAGGTTTTTGCTGCCGCGGGCACCCCAAACCAATCGGCCATCTCGGGGCGCAGGGTGATGTGGAGAAACGCCAACGGCTTGATCCGCCGGAGCATGTTGTGCTCAATGAGAATGCGACCCAGTGGGATTTGCCCGGCCACAATCTCGTTACGCACCGCTTCCGGACAGACTCCCAGGTTGATCCGAACGAGCCCGAACTGCACCACTTGTCCGGTGGTCCGCGCTTTCAGCAAGATCTTCCGCGAGTAATCGTTGCCATTCCTGCGGCACTCAAGCACCTGCACATCGACGGGCGAATGGTAAAACTCCTCGACGGTCAGGGTCATGTGTTTGTGGTGGACGAGCAATCGATGATAGGGCTCCGGCACTGTCGCTGCGGGCACTTCCACACCTTCGGGCCGATCCTGCGACTCGGGGAAGAGCCCGTAGAGATCCTCGAGTGTGGGGAAGGCTGTCAACATTGGCAATTCCCATGTGATCGGTGCGGGCAGGTCGGGCGGGCGGCTTAGGTGTAGCGGTTGCTGATGTACTGCGGATCGAAGAAGGCGGGTAAGTGGCGATCGATCTGAATCAACCCATCGCGAGAACAATCGATGCTCGCGCCGGCAATGGTGAGCCAACCCTCGGCTTGTAACTTCTCAAACGCGGTTCGGAACTCCTCGCGGATATCGACATCGTACTTTTCCTGGAAGTAAGACACTTCGAGGTGCCCGGTTTTGAGCAAAAACGTGTTATGGAACAACGCTACAACCGGCTTTGGCAACAGCGGCAAAACCATAAACTAACACCCGACCAAGCCGCCACCCCACGCAAAAAAACCGTAATTCGGGTGATAGACAAAAACGCCGCCC
>JBGTAO010000201.1:0-7206 GCA_041749835.1 Gemmata sp.
GAGGTTCCAGCCCGGGCCTTGCCGATCGAGCGTGAAGGGTAATACAAGCAAGAATGGCAACGCCGCGAACGCGAACAAGCCGAGGTGACTCCGGACCCAGGTGCCAGGAAGGCGGGCTAGCCAGACCAACAGTAACGCACCCACGGCAACGATCGCTGTGGGGGCAAGGTGGTTCAACGATGCGATGCCGAATGCGGCCAGGATCAGGGCAGCGACTTTCCAGCGGGCATCCCACGCGGCCAGTGGCGAAGCCGGAACTTCGGGTTGCTTGAACGACGAGATCATCGGGATTTACGTGGTAGCGGTTCATCGCCCGATTGTGCGTAGAGTTCTGCACGCAGTTCCGCTTCCGCTTCCATCCAGTTCTGGAAGTCCTGCCCCGAGGGTTGCCCCTTGCGAATCCAGATTTCGTAGGCACGGGCCACGATCTTGTCGTGCGGGATTTCAGCGGATTGCTTCGAGTGAGCCGTATTCGGCCGCGCCTCGAGGGTCTGTGCCGATTCCGATCCTGGAGCGAGCTCCTGCGTGGCACTCTTCTTCTTGAACCAATTGAACACCATGGCCACCTCTGTGAGTTCGACGGGAATACCAGTTTAGTATGCGATTGAATGCCTGGCTGGCAATGGCACGCGAAACCCCTCACACGAAGCTCACAGAACGTGCAGAGTGCGGGGGAAAACGGCCACGCCCCGCAAGAACGCGGGGCGTGCGAAGCGAGATCTATCACGATCAGTATTCGTTCAATAGATGGCGCCGTGGATTCGCTCGGGCGTCAAGTGCTGGGGCCGGTTCTGCCAGTACTGTCGCCATTGATCCTGAATCTGCTTCGACTCGTCCTTTTCGTGGAGAAACTGTCGAATGCGCTCGTGATCGCTGGGCACTGTCAGTTGCGGAGCCCCAATAGATTCGCCGTTTGGTTGCGGGCAGGGCAGCGCCGGCAACTGGAACCCGAGATCGTCGTTCACCGGCAAGGCTGGCGTCAACCGCATTACCTTTGGCTTGGGAATTGCGTTGGCTTTTGGTGACGTGTAACGACCGCCGAAGGTCGGGATGCGTGTGCCACCCTGATCACCGTTGGCGGATGGCATCCGGACATTCCCAATCACCAGCGTTTCGCCGTAAGCACGAATACTGAGCGCCAGAGGCTTGTCGCACAGTTCACGTTGGAGGCTCGCCAGGCTGTCGGTCAGGTTATCGGGCTGCGCCATTCCTGCCACGACGCCTTCCAGATGAGCATCAACCCCAGTGATGAGCCCGACCAGAGTCGTGCCATCGCGGCTGAGGTGATAATCGGCCGTGATGATCAGGCCTTCGGTCACGATCTGTTTGTTGTCCAGTTCGCCCGATGCCATCGCCTTCAGCGTCAAGTGATCGGGTGCAATGGTGATGACATAGACATACGGTCCCACTTCGCGCACCCAAGTGCCCAGGAGCTTGGAGTTTGCAACGGGTGTCGCTGTGGCGGGCGAGGTAATCGCAAAAGTGGAGTTGGCCGAAACGCAGTTGGTTGCAGCGGGCGGACACGGCACAGGACACGGTTCGCAACCCCCTAGCACGAGTGTGTGCGTTGCAGCAGTTGGTGTTGGTAGCGGGTAAGCGGAGCGATCACAACCGGTTGGCGCTGATGCAGTCGGTGCCGGGCAGGGCACCGCATGGGAGTTCACACCCATCATTTGACCAAAGGCTTCCGCGATCATCGTGAACTCGCCGGCTGGCACATTCCCAGGATAACTCGGGCTCCAGCTCATCGGCTGGGCCGGCGGCGGAGCAATGCAACTCCGGGAATTGTTGGGCGTGGGTTGCAACATCGCGGGTGGCGGGGGTGGCACGTAGCCGGCGGGCATCACCGGTTGCGGGGTTCCGTACGGGAGGCACGGTTGCGGGCAAGCGGGTGTAAACTGTTGCGGGTTGGCGAAGTGGAAGCCGCTGTGCGGTCCAACGGTGCTAGGGCACTGCACGCTGGGCAACGTGAACTCGGCTACCGAGTATTCCACTGGGGTCGGCTCGGGAGCTGGAACGGCCTTGGCATTGGCGGCCTGCTTGTACATGCCGCAGAGCATCAGTCGTTCCTTGCCGTCGAGCCCTTCGAGGCCAGCGAACCGTAGACCGCTCACCATGATACCGGCCGAGGTTTGTTTTATGCGGAACGCGAATGGTGAATCGACCAGTTCCTGTAAGTCCGACGAGAAGCTAGCAAGATCTCGGTTGCTCAGGTTGATTCGGCTGTTCTTCGCGCTCCGGGTTGGGCTTGCTTTCATTTGGGCATCGGCACCCGTCACCACACCGTGGACCAGTCCATCTTTCGTGACGGCGTAATCTGCGGTCACCATGATCGTGATCAGATTGCCTTCCAGGTTTTGTGTGGTGGTCAGTACCAGTTCGTTGTTTGTGAAGGTGGCGGCAATCACAATCGAGTCGCTCTCGCGATACCAGGTACCTGCAAGCGTACCCGGCGTCTGAACTGCTCCGGCGATCCAAGTCCCATTGTGGGCCTGAACGGCAAACGGAGCGAGGACAGCCGTGCGAGTGGGTATTGAGTAGCGCTCGGGGTAGCCGGGCTCGCACACGACTTGCGGTGTGGGAACTTGTGCGGCGGCAACCGGGCGGCTGCAATCGATACCGGGGCACTGTGGAGCAGAAGTCACCGTTTTGGTGACCTCGCGGACCAGACGCATCGCGGTGCCATTGCCAAGCATCTCTTCATGGAAGAAATCGATGTTGGTTGGTGTCACTCGCAAGGCTGGCCCGGCCTTGGAGCTAAAGCTGAACTGGATTTCGATGCTACGGGTCTTCTTGGCGCGGGGCATGGGGGCTTGTGAAGCCGACCCGACCCAGGGGTTGTGAGTTTGTGCCAGTGTGGGGCTGACAGCGCTAGCGGCGACGATCGCGGCCAGGAGAAACCGGAGAGCTGTCCGAAGGGACATGCACGGACTCCTTAAGGATAGGACGAACCGCGGGAATCATGCCGAGGCGTGCCAGAACGCACAACCCCAATGCCGGGCTACTTCGGGCCAGCCCCAACGGGGTTCGCACCTTCAACCCCAACACCTACAACAAGCCCTGGAATTCCCTCGCCAGACGGCTTGCAACATGCACGCGAAACACCTGGAAACCGCTCTGCTGCAACCCGTTGGCACTGTCGGCCGGCTTGCTCCATCACCGACCGGTGCGCAACATGCCGGCAATGCCCGGACCTACCTCGTGGCCTGGCTTTCGGCACGTTCCCAGGGCGGTCGCGTGCGGCTCCGCATCGAGGACATCGATTCGCCGCGCATCAAGCCAGCCGCGACCCAGCAGGCGATGCAGGATCTACGCTGGCTGGGGCTCGATTGGGATGATGAACCGATTGTGCAGACGACGCGACGGCCGCGCTATGAAGCGGCCCTCGAACAACTGAAGCGCTGCGAGATTGTCTACCCGTGTACCTGTACGCGCTCCGATATTGCTGCTGCGGCCAGTGCGCCGCACGCCGAGCACGAAGGACCGGTCTACCCGGGGACGTGCGCCCACCGCAGTAGCGCTGCCGCCGTCGCACTCGCAAGAGAGGGGAAGCCGTTCGCGTGGCGCTTTCGTGTTGCCGCGAGCCCACCGTTCACCGATCGCTTTGCCGGTCCGCAGGCGATTGACCTCAACAGTTTAGGTGGCGATTTCGTGATCTGGAAGAATGATTGCACTCCCGCGTACCAGCTAGCGGTGGTCGTTGATGATGCAGCCATGGGGATTACGGAGGTGATTCGCGGCGATGATTTGCTGCCGTCCACGCCACGGCAACTGCTTCTTTACGCCGCGCTCGGGTACTCGCCTCCCGAGTTCGCACACATTCCGTTGGTGGTCGGCGAGGATGGCCGGCGTCTGGCCAAGCGACATGGAGATACCCGGCTTGCGGCGCTGCGTGAAGCGGGTGTGACGCCCGAAGCGCTATTGGGCTTGTTAGCGTGGTCGTGTGGCTGGATCGAGCGGCCCGAGCCAGTGACAGCACGCGAGCTGCTGCCTTCGTTCCGACTTGCCGCGATCCCACGGCAACCATTCGTGCTGACACAGCAGTTGCTCAACCAGATCGGCTATCGTCCGTAAAGCGGGACGTTAGCGCCACAAGCCTTTGTCGTCCAGTTTCACCGTGTGCAGTGCCTCGCGCCCTTCGACGGCATTGCGGAAATCAATCAACCCCTCGGGTGGTGTGGCGAGTTCGATGAGTACGCTTTTCGCGGGATCGGCGGAACTGGGAACAACGTACCAGAGGGCACGCTCGGTCGCGGCGTGCAGCGCCTTCCCACCGTCTATCTCTGCGAGCGCCAGTGGCGAGAACGACTTGGCTTCGCTTTCAAACCAGACAGCGCCGCGGCCCGTCGAGATCACCACCAGATCGGTTCCCGCCCAGGCAACGCCTGTCACTTCCCCGGCCATTTCGGGCCAACGAAAGAGCTTGGCCTTCTGCTTCGGTAGCCCGAAGGCAATCGCCCGTTCCTTCCGGCCACTGTTGTTCGTCTCGAAGGCATACGCGATGCGCCCCGGAACGCCGAAACCGCCCACGCCAAGCGAGCGAGCCACATCGCCTCCCAGTTCCAGCTTCCACGCGGTGGCCAGCGGTGCCGCTGTTCCAATCTGGTAGACCACACCACCCACTGCCAGGATGATGGAACTTCGAGAATCGTCCGCAACAACACTGCGCCCGAATTCAACGCGATTAGGCACCAGCAAACCCGTTGGGCCAAATGAAGCACTCAGCTTCTGTGATCCAATCTCGAACAGGTGGGCCGCACCAGCCGTTGTGACGGTGAGCACCGTTCCTGGTGTGGCTGGCAGAAAGACCGCCGCGATACCCGCCCTCGCATGCTCGGGCTTGTCGGCATAAGGATTGAAACCATCCAATAGCTTCGCGTTCTTCGCCAGATCCCACACCGTGATCTTGCCCGTGGTTCCGACTGCGGCAAACAGCCTTCCATCGGCGGACAAATCGCAACGTACGTCACCTGGATCGGCATCAAACGCAAACCGGGATACTCGTGTTCCGGTCATGCCGCTGTGAACATCCACTGTCAGTCGGGGGCCTTTCCCGAGTGCTGCCGCGCCCGATTCCCAGACTATGATCGCATCGTGGCTCACGCGGTCCGCAGGCGGGAAGAAGCGTCGAACCTTCTCGAAGGGGGCTTCGAAGGTAAAGGTGTCGCTGGTCGGTTTTTGCACGAGCGTGGGCTTCACCGGGCTGGCACGAGTCAGAAACGTTGGGAGACTCAGCGGGAGTTCCATCATCGGCACCGTGGGCTGGGGTTGCAGATTGCCCGGTGTTGGTGCAGCGGTATCTTTCGAAACTGTAGCGGGGGTTGTGGTATCTGGGCTCGTGCTGGTCGCCCCGGTTGTTGGTTCGGTCGCGGGTTTCACGAGCTCCGCCGGTTGCTCCGGGCTTTGGGCTTGTTCGGGCGGTTGCGTTTGTTTCATGAATGCGATGATTGCGGCCACCGCTGCCACCATGGCGAGTAAGCCCAGCATCATGGCGAACATCAGCGGCCGGCTTCCCGGTTGCCGACGGGTGTGGTAGCTCGGCCGATCCTCGCTCACCTCGATTGGTTGGCCGCGGTCAACCTTCCCAGCCTGAGGATTCACCGGTTGCGAAGCGGCTGCTCCTGAAGCGGGACTCAGGAACGCGAACGGATTATTGAGGGATTCCCCGGCAGGTGGTTCGGGCACACCGTTGGTGGGTGCGAGCGGCTCGCGTTCCACGATCATCTCGGGTGTCGGAGCGGGTTTCTCTGACCCAAAACTCTTCGGTGGCTTCGGTGACGGCGAACGGATATCCAGGGAATTGGCCGTGGGAACGGTAGCACGATCGTTCGCAGCCTCAGCGGGTCGAGCGGTCTTGCGGCGAGTCTTGGGCTTCTTGCGCGGTGCGGGTTCCGCTGCAACGGGTGGCGTCTGGCCTGGGGAATGGGATTCGGCCACCGGGGAAGCGGGATCGGTCGCGGGGTGCGGCTGCAATTTCGTACCGGGGATGCGGAACCGCGTGCCACATTTCTTGCAGACCGCTTTCTTCCCCGCTTTGCTTTCCGGTGCCTTTAACGTTTTCCCACAACCCGGGCACAACACTTCCATGGCCATGATGGCCCCCACGATGACTGGAACGACAACCATAAGTGATCAAGTTCAGGCTATCGGTTGATCACCGGTGTTGCAACAACCACAGCAGAGAGTTGTTGGCACGATTCCGGTTGAGTCGATACCGAAGTGTCGCCAGATGGCAAGGAACACCCCCCTGGCGATTGCTCGTCCCAGGTCCCATTGCTCAGATGATGGGGCTGGGCAAACTCGGGTCCGGTGTCGCATCGGCCTCGTCCTTGGAATCCTCTTCTGGCAGTTCGTGGTGGGCCCGCATCCGGAGATAGACGATGTACCCGGTGAGGCCAATGATCCACTCGACCAATCGCAACGAGAGCCGGGCAATGACCCCGCGGCTCGGTGGCAGCCCCGAGATCTTGTAGAGTTGTGCGAACGCCGCTTCACCCACGCCTACACCCCCCGGCGACAGCGGTAGCGCCTGGACAATGAAGCCGATGGGGGCGATCACCATCACTTGTGCGAGTGTTGCCTGTTCGGTAAGGCCGATCTCCGGTGGCGGGGGAAACACCCGCGAGGCCGAGTAGAAGGCGAACACCAACGCGAAGTGAGACAGTGCGGAGAGCCCCACACCCAGTACTACGGTTCGCATCCGCTGGCGGTACATCCAGCCGGCATACCAGAACTCCGCCAGTGAACCGCCGATTTTGGGAATCCGCTTCAACCGCTCCGCCAAGCGATCCACACGCCGTTGTGGGAGCAACCCCAACAGCAGAAACCCCGCGATGCTGACAGCGGCGATGATTGCCGTGATCTTGACCATCCACTGGAGATCGGGGTTGGCAACAATGCGGGCATCGCCACTGGCCCAGGCGATCGAGCCGAGCACGGCGACAAAGAGGATCAACCCGAAAAGACCCATCGCACGATCCATGATCACGGTGGCCACCGCGCGTGTTTTCCGCTCAGGGTGCTCCTTCGCCAGGAAATACGCTTTGAAGACATCTCCGCCGACCGATCCTGGGAGGAACGTGTTGAAGAACACCCCGACCATCCCAAGGCGGAAGGCATTGCGAATGGTGAACGGTAAATCGAGTGCCCGCACCAGGATGTACCAGCGGTACAACTGGAGGCACAACGCCACCGCAATCAGTAGCG
>JBGTAO010000202.1:0-8412 GCA_041749835.1 Gemmata sp.
GGCATAACGGGTTATCCGCCGTCTCACTGACGGAATCGGCACAACCGGCCCGGGGATTTTGATTTGACTTGCTTATTTCGCAACCTAAGCTCGTTCAGGCTACAGAGAAGGATTGTTCCGTTGGGGTCACAAATACCTGCCCAACTGTCAGTTCCGGCAACTAGCCCAATCCCGATTACCGGGCTATTCCGGCTGTCCGTCCTCCTGAGAGTAAGTGAGCATGGCCAATTCTAGCCAGTCACCCGAGTCGCCGTCGTCGCTCTCGGCAACTGAGCTTCGTCGTCGTCTCTTGGCTTCCACGCCGCCGCCCCTCGCTGGGGTCGGGGCCGAGCCTGATGAATTGCCGGAAACCGTTGTTGCTCCAGAACCCGACGCACCAGCCCCCAGTTGGGCCGCGAACAGCTCGCACGAACTCCTCTCCCGCCTTCGTATGCCCGGGAAGTCGGGTCCAGTCCCGGTGCCGGCTCCAAGGCCCGCACCACCCACTGCAGCTCCGACCATTGTGCCAACTCCCACGCGGGCACCGATCAATCGGCGAACGCCGATGCCAAACAACATGCTGGATTCCAGCAGTGCTATTGCCGGAGCGTTACACCAACTTGCGGGGTTATCCGAGCAGGGCCGCTATCAACACGACGATTCGACACAAACCGACCTCCAGCGACTCCGGCACGAAAACAAGGAACTGCGGACCCTGTTGCAGGAGATGAAGCACCTCCTCCAGGAGGCAAGTGACACGGAACAGCAATTGACCAACAAGGAAAAAGAATTCGATGAAGCGCTCGGTGCCAAGAATACCCAAATCGAAGAGCTAGGCGCACAACTCGAGGCCATCGAAGAGCAAATCGCCCGTGGTGAACTCGCTCCACCGCCGCCCATTCCCAAGACTCGCAGTGAACTGGAAGAGTGGGCCGACGATCTCGAAAAGGAAAACTCCAAGATCGAGCAGGACCGGAAGCGGCTCGCCGACGAACGCCGACAGCTTCGTGAAGATGAAGAAGGGCTTGAGACGCAGATGCGCGAAATGGAAGTGGCCATGGCGCGCGAGCGAGCTCTAATTGCTCGGCAAGAAACGGAACTGCGACGTTTGAGCGCCGAGATTCAGCACGAGCTGGAATTGATGCAACGCGGCGATTCCAATCTCCGCGAGCAAATGACCAAGTTCCAGCGTCGAGCCCAGGAAGTAATCACGAAGCCGCCGGGTGGGAATGCACCGGGCCGGCGCTAAGTGACTTCGGACGGGATGAGCAACCACCACTCCGCCCTCGGTTTGTACACCGAGGGTTGTTTCATTTACCCAGGACCACGCAAATAGCGCATTTCGAGCGCCCGTCGCATTCGAATGGAAACCCCGATTTGCGGCACAGCCAAGCGACGCAGGCTCCGCATCTGAGGCGTGTCCAGGAAGCCCCGAAAGCCCGGATCGTTCACCGGGTTGTTCCCGAGATCGAGTGTGGTCAGACGATTCAAGTGCGAACTTTCCGCGATGGCACGCGCTCCGTCATCGCCGATACCACAACCAATGAGTCGGAGCACTCGCAACCCTTCCAGTGCGGGACACGCTGCAATCACACGCGCTCCGTGATCGCCAAGTTCATTGTGGCTCAGATCGAGCTCGCGCAGGCGAATCGAGGGACTCTCCGCTTGCGGAGGCACCTTGTTCAGAATCGCCATCAGCGCCTGTTCATCCAGGGAATTCATGGACAAATCGAGGATCGGGACCCGAAGCAGGTCGCACATCCGCGCCACCGAGTGAATGCGTGATGAACCCAGTTCGTTCCCCGAGAGCCCGAGGTGCGACAGCGAGGCCAGCCGCTCCGATCCCGCGAGCGCCTCAGCTCCTGCGGGGCCTAACCGGTTGTTTCGCAACTCTAACCGACTCAGTGCGGGCCAGTTTGAGGACGCAGCGATGGCCCGAGCACCGGTTTCCCCGACTTCGTTTTCGGACAGGTCGAGCTCTTCCAGTTTGAACAACACCGGGCTATTGGCCAGATGCTCGGCGGCGGCGTCTTCCAGGCGATTGCGACCCAAAAAGAGGCTGCGTAATTCACTCAAATTCACTGCCCGCGAAACGGCACGGGCGAGCGCCTCACCCGCGTGCTGGGCATACACCGTGAAGGCGTTCAGTCGATTCAAATACGGACACTGCAAAGCGACCGGCAGGCTGGCTCCGACATCGAGTAAATGGAGATGGCGAATCGGCCCGGCAGCGAAGAGTTCGTGAACATGCCGCAGAAAGCTTCGTGCGGGCACACGCACTTCCTCGACGAAACCGCGTCGGAACTCGAGCCCCGTGGCCAACCCCCGAAATGGTGCTGTCCAATCCTCGCGATGTAGTTCCAGTAGCTCGCGTTCCTGAACCATGAGGGCCGCCCGCGTGGCTTCCCGCTCGGCACGGGCAAACCCGGGATTCTCATACCCCAGCAGTTCCTCGTTCATCTGGGCCAAGGCCAGTTGCACCCGGATGAACTGCCCACGCGGGTCGCCGAATTCATCCAGCCAATCGGCGAAGATCAGCCGCGGCGTATCCTCATCGGGAAACGCCCGGATTCGTTGCAGGAATGCCTCCGCCTCGGTTTGCATGACGATCGTCCACAGGAACTGCACGTTTGGGTCACTCTAGCACCTCCACGTGACCAATCCCAAGTCTCGCTGGGGAGAACTCGGCACTTCGCAAAAGTGAATACTTTGGCATTGCACAGGAAAACCCACCTCATTAGTCTAGACTAACAGGCGATATTCATGCCGCCTATAGCAACTCCAGGAGTCCAGAGAGATGCGTGCCATTCGTGATCGTGCAGCCTTTACGCTCATCGAGTTACTCGTAGTGATTGCCATCATCGCGGTGTTGGTCGGGCTCTTGTTGCCCGCGGTGCAGAAGGTCCGTGAGGCGGCCAGCCGGCTCAAGTGCAAGAACAACATGAAGCAGATTGGCCTGGCGCTGCACAATTACCACGATCGCAGCGGGTCTTTCCCACCGGGATACACCTCGAGCTCGGTCAGCACCGATGGCAGCGGTCCGGGCTGGGGTTGGGCGGCGCACCTGCTCCCCGACTTGGAGCAGGACAACCTCCATCGGCGCATCGACTTCTCGCAGCCCATCACGGCTCGCATTCACGATGCCGTTCGGCAGGTGAACGTCTCCTTTTTGCGTTGCCCGTCCGATCCACGTCAGGAGCCGATTCTGGTCAGCGACTTCACCAATCCCGCCGGGCTGACGACGCCGCTGGGGCGCTCCAACTATGTCGCCTGTTACGGGAACACGCCTTTCCTTGGTGAAGCGCCGGCCGTGTTGACCACGCATTTGCACATCGATGGCATCAGCGGGAAGGGGATGTTCTACCGCAATAGCCGAACGCGGATTGCCGACGTGACCGACGGACTGAGCAACACCTTTGCGGTGGGCGAAAAGAGTGCGGCCAACACGCTGGCGACTTGGGTAGGTGTCATACCGGGTGCCCAGTGGCGCAGCGCGAATGATGTGGCGAACTACGGTGGTATTCCGAGCAATCTCCCGGCGGCGATGGTGCTCGGCCATGCCTGCCGGCAGCATCCTCCGAGTGCCGATGCTGGCGTGGCGGAAGACTTCTCGTCGCCCCACATCAACGGCGTGAACGCGTTATTTGCCGATGGTTCCGTGCACTCCGTGCGCACGACTGTGAAGATGAGTGTCTACCCGTTCACGGCCAGCATCGCCGATGGCATCCCGCTGGATATCGATTATTGATGCACCCACACGGTGGGTGGCGCTCAGTCGGCTGCTGTATGCCACCCACCGCTTGCTTCAAAAGAAGTAGCCCCGATTACAACTCGCCGACGAGCCGGCGCACCAGCACGCGCAGCTTCTTCTCCGCTTCGTTTGCCGTCTTGATAATCTCGGGCAAGCTAACCGGCTCCAGCGCGTCGGGCAGGCAGAGATCGGTGATGACCGAGATGCCGAACACGCGCATTTTGGCGTGCACAGCCACGATCACTTCCGGCACAGTGGACATCCCAACCACGTCGGCACCGATGGCCCGCAGGAAGCGATATTCCGCTCGCGTTTCCAGATTCGGCCCCGCCACGGCCACGAACACACCCTGCTGGCAATCGATTTGTTCTTCTAAAGCGATCTTGCGACCCCGTGCGAGCAACTCCCTATCGTAGGTGTGGCACATATCCGGGAAGCGGTCGCCGAGTCGATCATCGTTCGGGCCAATCAACGGGTTGTCGCCCAACAAGTTGATGTGATCCTCGATCAGCATCAAGTCGCCCTTGTTCCACTGGGGGTTCATTCCTCCGCACGCATTGCTCACAATCAATACGGGGCAGCCCAGTTCCTTCATCACGCGCACGGGGAAGGTGACCTGTTGGAGGCTCCAGCCTTCGTAGAAGTGAAACCGGCCTTCCATCGCTACCACCGGCTTACCCGCCAGGCGACCGCAGACAAGTTGCCCCTTATGGCTTGGTGCGGTGCTGCTGGGGAAGTGTGGGATCTGCTCATACGGGATCACCGCCTCAGCGGTGATGTCTTGCGTTAAGCCACCGAGCCCCGTGCCCAGGATGATTCCGGCGACTGGAGAGCCGCTCCACCGCGAACGGATCACCGTGGCCGCTTCCTGAATCTGATCAAACAGTGCCGTCATGGGGCAGCTCCGGGTGGGTTGGACCGTTCAGGTCTCGGGTTGTTGCTACCGCGATGTTGTACAATCACGCGAGCCTGCGAGCGGCGTGAAGTCGAGAACTGAGACGACGAGGGAACCGATGGCTGTCAACTTACCCCCGCATTACCACGATGCCGAGGCCCGATACAAGAAGGCACAAACGCCGGAAGATAAGCTCGTCGCGCTCAAGGAAATGTGGGTGATCCTGCCCAAACACAAGGCGAGCGAGAAGGTTCAGGCCGAGCTGAAGACGAAGATCTCGGAGTTGACGGATCAGATCGAGCAGGCCAAGGCCGGCCCCAAGAAAGCCGCGCCGGGTACGTTCAAGTTTCCGCGTCAGGGTGCCGGCCAGATTGTTCTGGTGGGGCCACCGAATGCTGGGAAGTCTTCGCTCATCGCCAAGCTTACCAAGGCGACACCCGCCGTCGCGCCGTACCCGTTCACGACTCGCGAGCCGGTGCCGGGAATGATGGACCACGAAGACGTTCGCGTGCAACTGATCGACCTCCCACCAATCACCGCCGATCACTACGACAGCTTCATCACAGATCTGACACGAGCTGCCGATGCGTGTGTGCTCTTCCTCGATCTGGCAGACGATGATGGTCCTGCCGCAACTGAAGCCGTGATCGAGCGACTCCGTGCCGCCCGCCGGGAACTCGTGCCCCCCGGCAGCGCTGCCCCCGATGACCCCGCAATCTACGCATTACCCACGATTCTCCTGGCGAGTAAAGCCGATGATGAAGCCGCGGATATTCGGCTGGAGCTGGCCCGCGAAGCGTTCGCCACACGCTTCCCGATTCATCTGATCTCGGCGGAAAGTGGCAGCGGCCTCTCCGAACTTCGGCAGACGCTGTACGACATGCTCGGCGTGATCCGCATCTACACCAAACAACCGGGCAAGCCGGCGGACATGACGAGCCCCTTCACCTGTCCGATCGGTAGTACCGTGGCCGAACTCGCTGGGCGGGTACACCGGGACCTCGAAGAGACTGTGAAGACTGCTCGGATCTGGGGCAGTGGGGCCTTCGATGGGCAAACCGTGGGCCGCGATCATGTGCTGCAGGACAAGGATGTCGTCGAACTTCATACGTAACGTGTACTGGGTCGGGCCGACCGCGGTCCCGGGAAGAGCGAGTGCGAGGGGTTTGTGTGTATCATCCCCTGGGACCGCGGGCTTCTAGCCCGCTCTTGTGAATGTTTGCTTGAAAGCGGGCTTCTAGACCGCTCTTTGGTATTCACTTCAGGAGCGGTCGGGACGACCGCGGTCCGGGGAAGAGCGAGGTACAAACATCGCAAGCCCCCATGCGGGGGCTTGATGTTCCAGCTTTCTTGACCGGAGTGCGCTGCAGGGAACTGCTTCCGCAGGGGCAATCAGGTTGTCGGTGTGGCTTCGGCCTTACGAATCGCCTTTCTGCGGCGGGCTTCTTTGCGACGGCGTGCTTCGCTCGGCTTTTCGTAATACTCGTGGGCGCGAAGTTCGCCCTTCATGCCGCTTCGCTCGATCAATTTCTTGAACCGTCGTAGTGCGGCTCCAATGTGCTCACGATCGTGAACCCGCATCCGCAATCCCATTCGGTCCCCCTGGTGAATTGGCCGTCGGCTAAGACGCCCTGGTGTCGTGGCTTCGTTGATCCTGGTGCCGCTCTTTCGGCATCCTGTCGATTATGGCAGGTTTTGCCCCAAACGAACATCCAGCTTGAATATTTCAGCCAGATTCTTCATCGGCTTTTGCGATTGCGGCGCTGAGCCACCTTCCGTTGCACGCGAAAGTCTTCCCCGCCGTGATAGGTGGCGAGCAGTGCTCCGACACCGGCATAGCGCTCGAAGAGCTCTTCCGTAATAGCTTCTTCGTCGGGCCACGGATAGGCGAAGACGAGATCCATATCTTCCAAGTCCAGGCCAAGCTCATCGTAAGCGTAATCGCCTTCAGTGGTTAACCAGGAGAAGTTCCCGTGGGTGTGGACCCGGCGCTCGCCACCCCTCGGGATGAAGCTGCCGTGAACGAACTCGACCGCCAGCCCGAAATCATCCGCCAGCAGGCGTGCTTCATCGACGAGCACTCCTTCGGCCTCGATCCCACAGGAATCGAACTCCAGCATCGCCGCCAGACCCGCGACCACGCCAAAGCCACTGCCCCACTCGCAGAACTGCCGACCCCGCAGATCCGTCGAGTCGGACAGCGCGGACAAGACTTGATAGGCCCCGAGGTAGTTGCTGGGCACAAATGCTGGCGCGCGACAGGTGATTTGGAACTGATTTATGCGCCGTTCGGCCTCACGAATGTAGCGCCGTGCCGCGCTGGCGGGTTCCTCGTGGATCTCCGGGAGAACGACATTGACAAGTGCCATGAATCGTGAGCCCTGGGTGGGTCGAGTGGCCCCGCACGCCGGTGGAGTGAGCGTATCTGCAGCGAACGCCAATCGGTAGTGCGGAACGTGATCTTGCTAAAAGTTTACTCACAGGTCCAGAATTGCCCCTTACCAGTTTCGACACTGCACATAAGATAACCCGTGAGGATTGGCGCAATGTTGCCGGACTCGCCAGCTTGTGGTAGTTGATTGAGAACAGCATCTGCAACTACCATCAGTTTGCCGGAAATGTTGTAGTATCCAGGCGATCCTTGACCGGCTTCGCGTCCGGTTTGTCGTGACCGCAATCCCCGTATGGGATTCTCTGCAATCTTTTGGGCCTTATCTCCAAACCGATGGGACCGAGCCGGGACGAGTGCGACTGTACCTGCCCGCGGCCCAGCACCCTCCAGGAACACCGTTGGCCACCACCGAACACAGCCCGAGCTTGTTGCCACCGTTTCCCAACCCCCAGCAGTACTTCGACACCCGTCGGCGTGTGATCGCCTGGGTCGGTACGTTTATCGGGGTAACGGTACCCTTTGTCGGCCTCATCGCTGCCATGGTGATGCTGTGGGGGAACGGCTTTAGTTGGGTCGATCTGGGATTGCTGGTCGGCATGTATTTGTTATGCATGTTGGGCGTGACCATTGGCTTCCACCGACTCTTCACGCACCGCTCCTTCCAGACTTACGCCCCCATCGAGTTCATTTTTGGTGTCCTGGGCTCGATGACGTTCCAGGGGCCACTACTCGACTGGGTGGGCCGGCACCGCTTGCACCACCAACACAGCGACCACACCGGCGACCCCCACTCTCCGTATCCGCACGGGGCCGGTTTGTGGGGCTTCTTTCGCGGGTTCTGGCATTCCCATATTGGCTGGGCCTTCTCCCCAATGCCCGAGGGCCTCGACCGTTACGCCGGCGACCTCCGCCGCAGCCGCATGCTTCGCTTTGTGAACGACATGTTCCCGCTCTGGGCTCTCCTCGGGGTGCTCATTCCCGCGGCGATTGGCTATGCCTTTGCCGGTTGGCCCGGCGCGTTCTCCGGGTTCATCTGGGGCGGGTTGGTTCGCATCTTCTTTGGCCACCATGCCACGTGGAGTGTGAACTCGATCTGCCACATCTTTGGTTCGCGCCCGTTCGAGAGCAACGACGAAAGCCGCAACAACGCCATCGTGGGGATCGTCGCACTCGGCGAGGGCTGGCACAACAATCACCACGCGTTTCCGTCGTCAGCCCGGCACGGCCTCATGTGGTGGCAGTTCGATCTGAGTTGGATGGTCATTCAATTGATGATGCTGTGCCGCTTGGCCTGGCGTGTCCGCTTGCCAACGCCCGAGGAAATGGTCGCACGGAAACGCGGCGCGGAGAATGCCGTACCGGCCGCCATGCCCGCGCCCCAATCGGATAATCCCG
>JBGTAO010000203.1:0-3786 GCA_041749835.1 Gemmata sp.
CTCGGGTTGAACGGTGAACTGCAACGCCGTGAGAACGCGTTCGACTTCGGCCGGCGGAAGGTCGAACCCCAGCAGGCGTGCGATCTCACTGCGGTGCAACTCGATGGTCTGGTCGGGCAATGGGGCGGGGTACGCATCGACGATTCCTGCCAGCACCTCGCCGCCCGCTTGCAACCGGAGCAGCTCGGCGGCCCGCGTGGCAGCCGGCTTCGGGAGATCGGGATGAACGCCCCGACTAAAGCGGGTGCTCGCTTCACTGAACAAGTTGAATTGCCGCGCGGTCTTGCGAACGCTGACGAAATCGAACGCGGCCGATTCGAGCAGAATCGTGGTGGTCGCTGCGGTCACTTCGGTATCGGCTCCGCCCATCACACCGGCCAGTGCAATCGCTCCGGCATCATCGGCGATTACCAGATTCTCAGGGGTCAGCTCCCGGTCCTGGCCATCGAGCGTCTTCAATTTCTCGCCAGACTTTGCAGGGCGAACGGTGATGGTCGGCCGCTTGCCCCCGGCGCGTTTCACCAGCACATCGTAATCGAAGGCATGCAGCGGTTGCCCGTATTCGAGCATCACGTAATTGGTGATGTCCACAATGTTGCTGATGGGGCGCATCCCGGCGTATTGCAACCGGGTCTGCATCCAGCGCGGCGCAGGTTTCACCGTGACAGTGCGGATGATGCTGGCCGTGTAGCGCGGGCAGAGCTTCGGGTCGGCGATTACCACTTGAACCTTGCCATCAATCTTCTCGGCACCAGTCTGGCACTGCGGCTCGGCGATCGTGGTGGGGGCACCCGTGAGCGCTGCGACTTCCCGGGCGATACCCTGGATGGACAGGCAGCGGGCCATGTTGGGAAGGATGTCGAGTTCCACCACCACTTCGCCGAACAGCGTGGCCGCGGGTGTGCCGGGAGCCGGATCGGCTTCATCGAGAATGATGATCCCTTCGTGCTCATCGGAAATGCCAAGCTCGAAGTTGGACATGCACATGGCATCGTTCATGATGCCCCGCAGCGCCTTCGGTTCGAGCGTCAGAATGGTCTTCTTGCCCTCCTTATCGGTGGCGAAGTAGCGGGTGCCCTTGAGCCCGAGAATCACCTTCATGCCCGACTGACCCGGCGCGATATTCGTGGCCCCGGTGACCACGGTCTTGGGTTCGCCTGCGCCGTAATCGAGTTTCACGAGCTTGAGCTTATCTGCCTCCGGGTGTTTGGTGATCTCAAGCACCCTGGCGACCATCACCTTGTCCGCATCCCAGACCAGCCCGGCGTCCTCGGGTTTGACCCGCACTCCCGCCGGCACCGGTAGCCCAAACACTTTCACACCAGCCGACTCCAGCCCGGCAATGGTGAGTCGCTCTACCAGATGAGCGGGTTCGGGTAACGCAACAGAATCCTGGAGCCAGGAGAGCGGTACGAGCATGGAAGGTTTTCCCTGTAGTGAGGCAATGCAGCCATGCTAGAAGACACAGCGGGCACCGGCACGGGTTCGTAACCAGTTCCACCAAGCTCGCTCGGACCGGCGCGAACCTGATCCGATCGACCGTGTCGATGGTGAGGGGAGATTTTCGGATGAAGAGCACTTGAAGGCGAGGTGGTCATCTCGCAAAATAGCAAAGCCTTGCCCCTTTAGCTCAGTTGGTAGAGCAGCTGACTCTTAATCAGCGGGTCGTCGGTTCGAGCCCGACAGGGGGCACTGAAGCAGATCGATGCGGGCCGGTGCAAATCAGCGCCGGCCCCTGTCTTCTCCAGGGGTTGCGAGTTCTCACTTCCACCAGCCTCAACGTCCCGAAGATTGCAAGATGATGCCGATTGAGGCCCTTCGGCGCACCCTGTCACTGCATCCGGAACTGCGCTTTTCGCCCCCTCGGTCCCGGTCAGGCGAATGGGAATAGATACCATGCCCGGGCTATCCGGTACGAGGTTTGGGAGTTTGTCCACCGCACCAGCCAAATCGTACAGTCGGCGATGTGAGTACCGAGCAGTCAGGATCGGGTCGGAATGCCTGGCCAACTCCTGGAGCGTCCGCAGATCGATTCCCGACCGGCCACCAAGCGTCAGAAACGAATGCCGCAGTGAATGAAAGTCGGCATATTCAAGCCCTTCTGGGCCATCCACGGTGTAAGGGATGCCAGCGGCCTCCAGGTCGAGCCGAATCATCTCAGCCCCGCGACAATCCTTTGCCCATGTGCCACCCCAGACTGGCGTGCTGATGGACTTTGATGCGAGGTAATCTCGGAGTGCCGTGGCCACATCAACCGGAAGGGGTTGTACCTTCGTTCGCCGCGACTTGTTGAAGCGGGCGACCAGCGTCACGGTTGGCGTGTTCAGGTCGAAGTCGGCTGGTGTCAGGTTCGATAGGGCCGAGGCGCGGAACCCAGTTCCTGTTGCCACGAGATACAAGAAGTACCGATCTTCACCCGAAAGCCCACGGTAGGAACGTGAACTCATACGGGTAGCATTGGACAGGCGGTGCAGTTCGTTGGCTGTTAACTCTCGCCGTGTCCGTCTCACCTCCACAGCGGCATTCACGAGGGGCAATGATTCGAGCGGGTTCGAGCCGATCCGCTTTGCCCGCACAAGCCAGCGGAAGAACCCGCGCACGGCCCTGACATAGTGGTTCAAGGTTGCCGGCCCAACACCACGAGCGGCATTCGTGGCCAAGGCCGCAACCGTGGCTCGGGGTATGCGTCTGGCTTTTCCCTTGCCAATCGCGGAAAGTCGATGCCGCCGAATGGCCCGGGCCAGAGCAGATTTTGTGATCCCCAGAATCGCGGCGACTTCGACCGGGCGGAATTCATCCACTCCTGTGGGTAACTCGGCTTGCCCACCGTCGCGGCGCTGGCGAACGAGCCATTCGGCCGCCTTGCCGGTGTCAACATCCAGGGGGAACACAAACCCGCACCCCGCGAACAACGCCGTACAGCGTGACAACGTGTCACGGACGTGCTTCGTCGTGTCCCCTTTCGCTTTCAAGAAGCCAGCATAATCGCGCAGGTGCTCAACGAGTGGCCGGCGGCTGTGTTCTTCGGCGGGGTCGGTGAACCCACTCCGAGCTCGTGCCGAGTCTCGCCCAATGCGGTCGGCAATTCCTTCAGGATCATGATAAGATCAAATGAGACTTGGGCCGGCTCAGGCCGGCTTCCAAGCGACTTCGAGAGGTGACTCAACTGCTCGCCTCGAAGGGTTACAAGACGCAAAAACGATCTTCGGCGGACCTCTCACGGTGCGTAAGAGAACGTGTCCGTTCTCTTACTTGGCCATGCGACAGTACCGACTGTTCAGCCAGAAGCGTTAGGGCCGATGCCCGGTAGCGCCGAGAGGATCTCCTTGAGCCGCTTGAGGGCGCGGATGTAGCGGTTGCTCGCGGCCGTCTTCGACAGCTCCAGCACCGTAGCCACCTCGCTGTTGCTCAGCTCCTCGAAGTGCCGCAACGCGAGGATCTCGCGGTCGAGCGGGTCCATACCGTTGAGGGCTTCTTGCAGCCGCAGTTGGCGCTCGGCGCGGATGGCGGCCTGCGTGGGGCTGGTGAGCCGGCCGAGGAGCAGGTTGGCGAGCGAGTGCGTGCTGGCGGCCGGCAATCCTCCACGATGCAGAGACACTTCCTGCCCAGCGTCGCGCATCTGTGCGCCGAGGTGGTAGCGGTGCAGGATCAGCAACCGCTCGGTAACGATGAGCCGCAGCCACAGGTACGCGGGCATCTGTTTCGCAGCGAAGTCCGGGGCCTTCTTCTGCACGTCGAGGAACGCTTCCTGCAACACGTCGGACGCATCAAGCCGACCCTGTAAAC
>JBGTAO010000204.1:0-4716 GCA_041749835.1 Gemmata sp.
GGTAGGATCTCAATTTCCATGGTGATCTCCGCGCGGGCTTGGCGTGTTCAATTGCTGATGCGGGGGTTCTGCCAATCACCTGGTGGCGTGGTGGCTTCGGAAGCTTCGGGCGGGCCCCACGTGTTTGGCTCATACTCATGAACGGGCGTGCCGGCCTTCAACAACGGGTCGACAATTCGCCAGGCTTCTTCCACGTAGTCTTGGCGGGCAAAGATCGCTGGGTTGCCTTCCATCGCTTCTTCCAGCACCCGTTCGTACGCATCCATTTCGTCCATCGTGGGATGGTGCGATGTTAAAAGTTCGACGGGCTGACCCACCATTTTCTCCTCGCGATCCATCACAGTGAGACCGATCGCTCCCGTCACATCCGGGCTGATGCGATATCGAAAATAGTTCGAAGCGGAGTGGCACTCGGGAAATACAACGGGTGGGTGCCGCAGGCGTACGAGGAGTTCCGTGCAGGTTACGGGTAAGCACTTCCCCGCGCGAATGTAAAATGGCACTCCCTGCCAGCGCCACGAGTTCACTTCGAGACGAACCGCGGCGTACGTCTCCATCTGCGAATTCGCCTTCACCCCGGGTTCGTTGCGATAGCCCCGGAACTGACCCCGGACCACGTTTTGTGGAAGAATCGGCGGGATGGCTTTGAGGACTTTCACCTTCTCGTCCCGCAGGGATTCGCCATCGGGGCGCACGGGTGGTTCCATGGCGAGATTGGTGAGCACCTGGAACAGGTGATTCTGCATCACATCGCGGATGGTGCCGTTTTGATCGTAGAACGCGCCACGCCCTTGAATCCCGTAGTTTTCCGCCATCGTGATCTGCACACTCTCCACATGCGTGCGATTCCAGAACGATTCGAGTAGCGAATTGGCGAACCGGAAAAATGTCATGTCATGCACGGGCCGTTTCCCCAGGTAGTGATCGATTCGGAAGATCGACGATTCGGGGAAGTGTGCCAGCAGGATACGATTGAGCTCTTTGGCCGATGCGAGATCGTGGCCAAACGGCTTTTCCACAATGACCCGGGCTCCGTTGGTACAACCGGCCTGCACGAGTTGTTGCACCACCGTTCCGAAGAGAACCGGCGGAATCGCCAGATAATGGACCGGGCGCTGGGCCGAGCCGAGTTGCTGTCGTAGTTTCTGGAATGTGGCGGGATCGTTGTAATCGCCATCCACATAACGCAGCAAGCCACACAACTTCTGGAACAGCGCCGGATCGGCACCGCCGCCGTGCTGCGCCAGGCTGTCGCGTGCCCGGGCTTGCAACTGTTCGAGGCCCCAACCCGCCTTCGCAACGCCAATGACCGGGACATTCAAGAAACCTCGCCGGAGCAAGTTCTGCAGCGAGGGAAAGATCTTCTTGAATGCCAGATCACCTGTCGCTCCGAAGAACACGAGCGCATCAGAATCGAGTTGACTCATAGCATCCTGTTGGGAATGGCTTTACTGACCCGCGGCTTTCTCGAGATGCCCGCCGAAGGCCAGACGCATGGCCGAGAGGATCTTGTCCTGGAAGTCGGACTCACCACGTGAGGCAAAGCGTTCGTAGAGAGCCGTGGTCAGCACGGGTACGGGCACGGCTTCGTCGATCGCTGCTTTAATGGTCCACCGCCCTTCGCCGGAATCGGAGACACGACCCGTGAAGCTCGCCAACGCAGGGTCTTTGAGCAGAGCTGTTGCTGTGAGGTCGAGTAACCATGAGGAAATCACGCTACCCCGCCGCCACACTTCGGCAACATCAGGCAAGTTCAAATCGTACTGGTAATGTTCCGGGTCACGCAGTGGTGTCGTTTCGGCATCGACTGCGTGGGCTCGTTTCCCGATGTTGGCGTGGTGCAAGATGCCGAGCCCCTCGGCGTATGCTGCCATGATGCCGTATTCAATGCCGTTGTGCACCATCTTGACGAAGTGACCCGCGCCATTGGGGCCACAGTGCAAATAGCCCTGCTCGGCAGTGCCGGGCGCAGCATCGCGGCCCGGAGTTCGCGGGATCGTTCCTGTTCCCGGAGCCAGGGTGCGGAAGATCGGATCGAGGTGCTGCACCACGTTCGTCTCGCCACCAATCATCATGCAGTAACCACGTTCGAGACCCCAGACGCCACCGCTCGTTCCCACATCGACATAATGGATACCTTTCGCGCGGAGTGTTGCAGCGCGGCGGAGATCGTCGATGTAATACGAGTTCCCACCGTCGATTAGAACATCTTCTTTCTGCAAGAGTGGTGTCAGTTCCTGGATGCTCGTATCGACAACTGCAGCGGGGACCATCAGCCAGATCGCCCGCGGGGCATTGAGTTGGCGAACGAAATCAGCAAGTGAAGTGGCTGGCGTTGCACCTTCCGCGCCCAATTGGCGCACCGCATCGGTGTTCCGGTCGTAGACCACGCACGAGTGCCCCCCTTTCATGAGCCGGCGCACCATGTTCGCACCCATCCGACCTAGGCCAATCATTCCGAGTTGCATGACTGCTCCACGTTCGAGGTTCACTCATGTTGCGCTGAGTTAGAGACTCTTGCCGTTCATCTGTCGGTATCGGCGAATCAGGGCATTCGTCGAGCTATCGTGTTGGAGATCGGGTGCGGTCGCCGCTTCGAGTTCGGGAACGATGCGCTGAGCAAGAACTTTGCCCAACTCCACCCCCCACTGATCGAACGAATCGATGTTCCAGATCACGCCCTGTGTCATCACGCAGTGTTCATAGAGCGCAACCAGGCTCCCAAGAATCCGCGGCGTCAGCCGTTCGGCCAGAATTGTATTCGAAGGTCGATTTCCCTCGAAGACGCGGTGCGGCACGAGCCAGTCCGGGGTTCCTTCTGCTTTGACTTGCTCGGCGGTCTTCCCGAATGCCAGTGCTTCGGCCTGGGCGAACACATTGGCAAGCAAAATGTCGTGGTGCCGCCCCAACGCATTCAGTGAGTGGCCAAATGCGATGAAGTCGCACGGTATCAAACGTGTGCCCTGATGGATCAGTTGATAGAAGGAATGCTGACCATTCGTCCCCGGCTCACCCCAGTACACCGGACTTGTCTCGTAATCGACCACTGCGCCGGCGAGTGTCACATGCTTTCCATTGCTTTCCATCGTGAGCTGCTGCAGATAAGCGGGGAAGCGCTTCAGGTATTGCTCATAAGGCAGTACTGCTACGGTCTGGGCACCAAAGAACTGGTTGTACCAGATCCCGAGCAGGCCCATGAGCACCGGCAGATTCTGCTCGAATGGTGCGGTTCGGAAGTGCTCATCCATGGCATGAAAGCCTGCAAGCAATTCGGCGAACTGCTCCGGACCCACCGCCAACATCGTGGACAGGCCGATGGCCGAATCCATCGAGTAGCGACCGCCCACCCAGTCCCAAAAGCCAAACATGTTCGCGGTATCGATTCCGAATTCGGCGACTTTCTCGCCATTCGTGGACACAGCGACGAAGTGCTTGGCAATGCTCTTGGGATCGCCACCCATGCCCTGCAGCACCCAGTTGCGGGCGCTCTGGGCATTCGTCATGGTTTCCAGCGTGGTGAAGGTCTTGGAGGAGATGATGAAGAGCGTCTCGGCAGGGTCCAGATCACGGATGGCCAGGGCGAAGTCGGTACCATCGACATTGGATACAAACCGGAAGTCGAGACTCCGCTCGCTGTAGTACCGCAACGCTTCGTACGCCATGACAGGGCCGAGATCTGAGCCACCGATGCCGACGTTAATGACCGTGCGAATCCGTTTTCCGGAGTGCCCCAACCAGTTTCCACTCCGCACCTGATTGCAAAACGCGGCCATCTTGTCGAGCACTGCATGCACCAACGGCACAACATCTTCGCCATCGAGCATGATGGAAGCACCTCGCGGGGCGCGTAATGCCACGTGAAGTACGGCTCGCTTCTCGGTGATGTTGATTTTGTCGCCGCGGAACATGGCATCAATGCGATCGCGAAGGCCACATTCACGAGCGAGTTGCACCAGGAGGCGGAGCGTTTCGTCGGTGATCCGGTTCTTGGAATAGTCGAAGTAGAGCCCAGTCGCTTCCAGCGTCAGACGCTGGCCACGAGTCGGATCGGATTGAAAGAGGTCACGAAGGTGGGTGTTGCGGAGTTGTTGATGGTGAGCGGCGAGCGCGTTCCAGGCCGGACGTTGTGTCAGGGTTAGGTCATTCGCCGTCATGGTGTTGCTCCTCAGTGGTTAAGCTTGTGGTTTCACCCGTGGCAGCCGTCACCAGTGTTGGCGGGGAAGCCGCTTCCCAGAGCCGGAAGCCACCCATGAAGGCATTCTTGTTGTCGCCCAGTCGGCAACGTGGTGGAAGTTCCTTCAGTTTCTTCGCATTTCCACCGCCGAGCACGACATCCTCGGGTTCGAGCGCCTGAGTAAGTTGGGCGACAACATCGGCTACGTAGTTCCGCCACTTCTTCTTTCCCACGCGCTGGAGCCCACGGAGACCCACATAGTCTTCATAGGTCCGCTTGCGATAGGGGAGGTGCGCCAGTTCCATTGGCTGCACTACACCGTCGACCACCAGAGCCGTCCCCAGCCCCGTTCCAAGCCCCAGGAAAAGCATGCGGCCACCCTGGTAACTTCCTAACGCCTGCATCGCCGCATCATTCATCAACTGAAGCGGACATTCGAACGCAGACCGGAAGTCGAAGCCCACCCAACCTCGCCCCAGATTTGCTGGATCAGCAACGGGGCAGCCGTGAAGGAGCGGCCCCGGATAACCAATGGAAACCGC
>JBGTAO010000205.1:0-11263 GCA_041749835.1 Gemmata sp.
GCCGACGCCGGAATCGTGGCTGGTGGGTCAGTCATCCGCCGCGCAGGAGTTCGCAGCGATCAACTTCCCGAAGCTCGCTCCGTTCGCGGTGACCGGCATCGCGGTTCGCCCGGAAGTGAAGCGTGCGGTAGTGACGATCAAGGCCGACGCGAAGAAGGGGCAACCGGTGGCGACACGAGTTGCGTTGTGCGACCTGAGTCAGGGGAAGGTGATCAACGAGTGGCAACTTCCCGGCGAGTATCGCGTGCTCGATCTGAGCCCCGATGGCCGCCTCATCATCGCAACGAGTCCGCAACCGGGCAAAGGGCGTGAATCGCTGCGCATGTGGCTCATCGGCTCGGATAGCCAACTCCGCCGTTGGACGTGGACACCTCACGAAGTACCGGCGGGTGGTGTTTCGCTTGCCGAATCGGGCCGTAAACTCACCACGGCCGAGGCGATCGAAGTCCGCTGGGCTGCCTTTGTCGGGAATGATCGCATTGTCTCGATGTCGCGCAGTGGGCAACTCCGTGTCTTCAACACCGATGGCCCCAAGGCCATCGCCACCATCGACGCCACGGCTTGCCGCCCCGCTGTCACTCCTGATGGAACTCGGGTAGCGTTCCTGGCGGGTGAAACGGTTGCGTTACTCGATCCGAACGCCGGCACGATCACCGGGACGCGAACGATCAGTCAACCGCCCCCCTACCCCGTGCTTGCCTTTAACCCGGACGGCACAGAACTCGCGATTGGCGGCAATGGGAAAGCTCAGTTGATGGACATGGCGAGTGCAGACGTTCGGCAAGTCGCGTTGCCGCAATTGCGTGTCACCGAAGCCGGCCTGTACGACAAGCCATTCGGCTGGGCTGGCGACCGCTACCTCTATGCCGACGAAATGGTATTCGATCCGAACTTCCCGTTGCCGCTTTGGACGTATCAGGGAGCCGAGCAAACTCTGATCCGCGGCTACCAGGTCTGGGTATCGTTGCGAACGCCTGGAAGCGCCACCTCGACCTTGAAGGCGTTCACGCTCCCGCAACAGGATCTGCAATCGTACGTGACCAAGAGCCGCGAGAATCCGGCTCTGTTCGTGGTGAAGCCGGGCGACCGCATTCGTGTCGATGTTGACGGAATCCCGCTGGAGCGGCAGAGCGTGGTGAAGGGCGCACTCGAAGGCCGACTGAAGGAGTTGGGGTTCCTCCCGAGTGAATCGGGCACCGTCGCCTTGATTGCATCGGTGGATCTGATCGGCACGGCGGCCAGTTTGAACTCGGTGAGTAACGGTACGATTCTGTACAAGCGGCAACCGGCCGTGCTCCGCCTGATGCTGAGTGGCAAGGAACTCTGGTCCGAGTCGTGGGCGATGACCGCACCGTTCGATCAGCCGATGCAGAAGAACGAAACCGTGCAAGACTTCCAGCGTCGAATCAGCCTGGGCGATCCGAACTACGAATTGTTCAAGCTCGCGCCGATCCCGCTGTATGTTCCCGGGCCAAACGCACCCAGCAACGGCTTCGGGTCCTCGACCTTCACCCCGACCAGCATTCAGGAGCGTGCCTCCACCGACCGGTAACGCAGCCGGGTCGGCCCCAACGATGTCACTCCTCGGTTGGTCGCGGCCGGTTCCCCCAGTGCTCGGGCACCGCCCCCGCGACCACAACTCCTTTCTCGGCCCAACCCATGTAGGCTAGCACATCGCCCGGGGTGTAACGTAGGGTGAGCCCGCAACGCCGACGGTTGCTCCTGTTGGCGTCCGAACCATGCAGCAGCAGATCCGAATGAATGGACGCCTCGCCGGCTTGCAACTCCACAAACACCGGGTCGCCGTATTGCTCCACTTCGGGCACCGCCTGGTTCAACACGTTGCTGGCGTCGGTCTCGCTGAGTTTGTAGGTGAGGTGCCCCAGAACATGGGTGCCGGAGATATACTTCATGGCCGCGTTCTCCCGATTGGCATCGTCGATCGCCAACCACACCGTCACCGCCTTCGAGGGCGTTAACGGCCAGTAACTGGCATCCTGGTGCCAGCTCACAGTCTTGCCGTCGCCGGGCATCTTGCAGAAGAAGTGCGACCCCCACCCGACCACGCTCGGCCCCAGCAAATCGATGACCCGCGCCACAATCTTGGGGTTCGTGAGCACATCCCAGACCGGGCCATGCCGCAGGTGCGCAGAACTGATCGAATAGCTATCTTTCCCTTCCGCGAGATACTGCGCCAGCAAGCGATCAAAATACACTCGCAAGTCGGCTACTTCGCCGGGCGAAAAGATCCGGAACGGCTTCAAATACCCATCGTGGTTGAACCGGGCGATCTCCTCTTGTGTCAATACCTGCGGCTGTTTGGTTGTACTGGGGTGAAACGAAAGGTCGCGTGTGACGGCAGCCAGATCGTCTTGTCCAGGAATCGCGTGGAAGCTGGTCGGCGAATTCATGACTCACTCCGGAAGAGGTTGTGGGAATTTTACTCAACCGAGTGGATCGCGTCTTGAGAGGGATTACGCATCCGCGCGGACGATGGACCACCGGCCACGCACATTGAACCGTCACGGAACTCGCTTTACGATGGCGTTACTACACGGAGAACCTGCAGAATGGACGACGATCTGATGTCTCTGGACGACTTGCCCGAAGATGCCCGAACACTCATTGCGGGGGCCGAACGTTCCATTGCGGAAATTCGATCGCGCGCCGAGCGTTCCATTGCGGCGATCCGGGGTGAAGCCGAACAGGAAGCCAACACCATCCGCGAACATGCCGACACCAACATTGCGCACTTGGAACAGGCAGCCACCCGCGAACTAGCCCCAGTTGTGCGCGAACTCGTGGAAAAGCTCCGTGAAATGCAGGGGTGCTACACCCGCGAAGGAAAGCTCGACGAGGCGCTCGCGATTCGAGCACGGGTACGCCAGTTGCGCAGCGATCTCCTCGGCGTGCGACCCGATCCCGGCAACCTGACCGAGTTCACAATCGCCGACGTCGGACGAACCGTGTTGTTCGAAGTCGTTGGCCAAACTGAAGGTAGCGTCTGGGGGACAGACGCTTTCACCTCAGATTCCCGCCTGGGAACTGCAGCCGTTCATGCTGGTCTCCTGCGCGAGAATGAACGGGGACTGGTCCGCGTGGTCCTGCTCGCTGGCGAAGGGCAAAACTTTGAGGGGAGCACCCGCAATGGTGTGATGTCTTACGACTACGGAATGTACCCCGTCGCCTACCGCATCGAACGTGTGTGACCACACCGAGTTGATTATGACCAATGCCATGCAGCTTCCGGATTGGCACGTGCTCCTGGCTGCGGTCCTCGCAGACACGGCCGACGACACGCTGCGTCTGGCTGCCGCCGATTTCCTCGAAGAGAATGGCGACCCCGACCGGGCACGCTTCATTCGCATCCAAATTGAACTGGCTCAACTGGAGGCGACGGGCTCCGGCAAGAGCTTACCAGCCGATCACCTCCGGGCCAAGGAGCGGGCGTTCCTGGGTCCATTGTCGATGTATCGGCTGTGGTGGGCGATGGCCGAGTGTCCCGAGTTGGTGCGCATGCAGTACGTCGCAGGTGGGCTCGACGTGGCTCGCGTCGATGGGGGCGACCAACTCACCTGGCGGCGCGGCTTCATCGAGGTGATCCGATGCCGGGCGCACGAATGGCTACGACAGGGCGTGGCAGTTCGGCGGCGGCTACCGATTCAGGAACTGCAACTGACCGAGTCCGCAGAACTGACACGCGACCACTGGTACGCCCTGATGCCGGCACTGGTTGGGCTGCACCGCCTGGACTTGGTTGGCGAACACAATGACTCAATGGTGATGTGGCTGAAATCGCGGCTGACGAGCGTGGTGATCAAAATTAGCCCGGCGTGACAACCAAAATTAGCCCGGCGTGGGACAAGGGAAAGCCCGGCGTGAACGCCGGGCTAAATGGAGTCCGCTGCCCAACATTTACGCCGGGCTAAACAGGCTAAACAGGCTAAATGAAGGCCGCTGCCCAACACAGCCCGGCGTTTACGCCGGGCGACCCCCAAGCAAGCCGGGCGACCCCCATTCTCGCAACGCCCAAATCAAATCAATTGCTTGATCGGCTCGGCACCCTCGACCCCCACAAGCTTTTGATCGAGCCCACCATAGAAGTACGTCAACTTGTTCGGGTCGAGCCCCATTTGTTGCAGCACGGTGGCATGAAGGTTCTTGACGTGGAATCGGTCTTCCACAGCAAAGTTGCCGAGCTCGTCGGTCTTGCCAACGCTCATCCCACCCTTGATGCCGCCACCGGCCAACCACGAAGTGAAGCCGTAAGCATTATGATCGCGGCCAGTACCCTGGGCATATTCTGCGGTGGGTTGCCGACCGAACTCCCCGCTCCAAATCACGATGGTGCTATCGAGCAATCCCCGGCGCTTGAGGTCTTCGAGTAGGCCGGCAATCGGTTTATCGGTGTGTCCCGCGTGCAACGTGTGGTTCTTCACGAGGTCGCCGTGCGCATCCCAGTTGTGATCGTTGTGATTGCCACCACTATAGATCTGGATGAACCGTACGCCCCGCTCGACCAGGCGACGCGCCAGCAAGCACTTCCGGCCGAAGTCCTCGGTTTGCTTTTCATCCATCCCGTATAGCGCTTTGGTCTCTGCAGTTTCCGTCGAGAAGTCAACCGCTTCGGGTGCGTGTTGCTGCATCTTGAAGGCGAGTTCGTAAATGGCGATGCGTGCCATCAGTTCGCTATTGTCGGCACGGCTCGCCATGTGTTCTTCGTTCTTCTCCTTGAGGCGATCGAGGAGATCGCGCTGCTGCTGGCGAGTCGTCCCTGTGGGCAATGCCAGATCGTGGATCGGTGTCTTGTCGGCGCGAATCTGCACACCCTGGTAAGCCGCGGGCATGTAACCGCTGGACCAGTTCTTTGGCCCATTGATCGGTCCACCGCTTTTGTCGAGCATCACCACGAAGCCAGGCAGATTCTCGTTTTCGCTTCCCAGACCGTAGGTGACCCAACTCCCCAGGCAGGGGCTGCCGCTCAGAAGTCGGCCGCTGTTCATCATCAACAGCCCCGAGCCGTGGATGGGCGATTCCGCATACATGCTGTGGAGAAACGCGATATCGTCGACACGTTGGCCCACGTTGGGAAACAGATCGGAGACCATCTTGCCGCACTGGCCATACGGCTTGAACGCGAACTTCGGCCCCACCACGCGCCCTTCGTTCTTGTGGCCACCACGGCCAAATGTCTTCACCTTGATGGTCTTGCCGTCCATCTTGTACAACTCGGGCTTGTAGTCGAACGTATCGACCTGGCTCGGCCCGCCGTACATGAACAGGAAGATGACCGCCTTGGCCTTGTCCGGGAACATCGGCTTCTTGGGAGCCATCGGGTTGGCGAACTTGATGACGCCCTTGTTGTCAGTCGAGCCCGATGACGCCAACACGGGGTCATCGGCCAGGAGCCCGGAAAGGCCCAGCGCACCGAAACCCGCCCCCGATTCCCACAGGAATTCCCGGCGCGTCCGGCGGCAGAACTGATCGGCAGTATGGTCACGCATGGCCTGGCCTCGGTACAGGTCGATTGTTCGGGTAGTTCCGGACATCACGGCTTTTGGCACGTGATGTCCGATAACTTCTGAAAGAACGCCTTTTTTCGCGGGCTCGACAGTCCCCAGTTCACTGGCACACTTTGGTAGCCATCGTTGAACCCTTCGTCTTTCATTCGGTAGTCAAAGTAGCCCCACGAAGCGTACTCATTGACTGCGGCCGTGAAGTTGTTCTGTGGCTTGTCGAAGTCAAAATGGTCGTCTTCGTTGAACAGCACCGGCATCGCACGGTAGCCCGGCGTCTGGCGAGTCTGTTGCACCATCTCAGCAATACGCTTGGGGCTGTTCACGCCGTTGCCGTGCAGCAGTAGAAAGTCGGAGGCCCGTACCACATTTTCCTTGGGAACCGTGTTGCCACCATAACTTGTACCGGCGAGGAACTGGCCGCGGTGCTTACGCACTCGCTCGATCAATTCATGCACCCGCTGCGGATTGAGAATCTGATGATCGTAGGATACGTTGCACTCGTTATTCACCTCGATGAGCACATTGCGATAGCCTTTGTCGGCTAGCCAGTTCAGGGCTTCATCGACAGCCCGTTTCACCGCATCCTCGTTCTTGAGTCGTTGGTCTTGTCCGAAGTAGAACAATCCCAGAATGACGACCATACCGAGATCATCCGCTTGATTGAGGACCAACTCCAAACGGCCGAGGTAATCAGGCCGAAGTGAGCCATCGGCATCAAACGCCGAGTTGTGCCACGGTTGCTCTTTGGAGTACCCCTGAGGGCTGCCGCCTTGCAGATTGAGAGTGACGCCGAGTAATCCCTGTTTACGCCACTCGGGCATGGCTGCGATAAATTCTTTCGTATTCCGGTCCGCATCCCATTTCTTGGTATCCGGGTAAGCCCACATCGAGACTGTTTTGGAGTTCTGGTCATCAAAGATTGCCTGAACCATGCGACTGTTCATCAGCAGACCTTCGATTGGTTTCCCGTTCCAGGTGCGGCCCTTGTAGGTCGGTTGCCCATTGATCTGGAACGCCTTCCCCTCGATCGTCACAATCGTTTTGCGTTGCGGCGGGCGGGCCGGTTCGGCTGCAGTTGCCGCGACCAGCGACCCAAGAGACACTACTATCAGTAAGATTCTCGGAATGCTCACTTGTGAAACCTCATGGCATTTCGATCCAGTCTCTACACCGTTGCTCGCGTGACCCGAACCTTGCAGGATCGGAGTTCCACGCTGGTTCAATCGAGGTACACGAACTCGTTGGAGTTCAGGCACAGTAATGCGTACTGGGTCAGCGCTTTGAGTTCATCGAGCTTGTGCTTCTCTTTCAAGCTGGTCAGGAACGCGGCATCGCTCTTCACTTCCTCGTCCGTTGGCATGCGGCCTGTGGTCAGGCGAATCGCTCGCGTGACCTGAGCTACCACGTCGTTAGGGAATTCTTTCTGCAACCGTTTAGCGAATGCCGCGGCTTGCTCGTTGGCGAACTCACCGTTCAGGAGCCCCAGCGATTGCGTGGGCACTGTTGTGACATAGCGCACTGGGCAACTCGAATCCGGGTCGGGCTGATCGAAGCCAATCAAGATCGGCACACGCAGTGATCGCTTGACGTGAGCATAAACGCTACGGCGATTCCCTTCTTCGGTGGGCGATGTGGGCCAGCCTTGCCCCGGCACCGATTGCCCCGCCAGCACTTCCTTGGGAATTTTCGGGTAGGTGCTCGGGCCGAACTGTTTCAGGTTCAGCTCGCCACTCGCGGCCAGGATCGTATCCCGCACTTCTTCCCCCGAGAGGCGACGCATGTTGAAGCGCCACAGCAGCGTGTTCGCCGGATCGCTCTTGAGGTTCTGCGGCTCCCCGGCGGCCGAGAGTTGGTACACGTTGGACATCATAATGAGCTTGTGGAGCCGCTTGATGGTCCAAGCGGAGTTCGCGGGCGGCTTCGCGCCATCCGAGGTCCAGGTGGGGTCCATGAACTCGGCGGCGAGCCAATCGAGCAACTGTGGATGCGTGGGTTGATCGCCGAGTTTGCCAAAATCGTTGGTACTCGGAACGAGACCGCGACCGAAGTGGTATTGCCAGACCCGGTTCACCAGAACACGTGCCGTCAGTGGGTTCTCTTTGCTGGCGATCCAGTCGGCTAACACGGTGCGGCGGCCACTCGTGCGAGCCCCCGGCTGGGGTGCTGCGATGTTGGGATCGGGCAGGCCAAGCACTTCCGGGAAACCGGGCTTCACTTCCTTCCCCGGGGCATGCGGCGAGCCGCGCACAAGCAAGTGCGTCGGTTTCGGGCGCACATCGCAGTTGTTCACCGAGAGCGCCAGTTGCCGCCCTTGCGGCTCGGGTCGCCTTTCCAGTTGCTGCCGCTCGGCCTTCAAGGCCGTGTAGCTCTCCTTGGTTTCACCCTTGAGCAGTGGCACCAACTTGGCTACCACCTTAGGCCGATCCGGGCCTTCCGCGGCTCGTTGATCTTCCGCCGGGAGTGCCTTGATCGCTTCATCCTCGATCGCTTCCATCGCCTTGCGAACCTCACTCAGGCGGGTTTGTCGCTCCTTGAGTGCCACCTCATATTTGGCCCGCACATCGGGCGGCGAGATATCGGTGAGGTTGAAGGCCGAACGAACGTCGCGGTTCTCGGAATAGGGGCGGATGTCGCGGAAGAAGGCGACCATCTTGTAGTAATCGGTCTGCGGAATGGGATCGACCTTGTGATCGTGGCAGCGGGCGCAGTTGAGCGTCATCGCCAGGAATGCTTGCCCGGCGGTCGCAACCAGATCGTCGTAGCCATCAAAGACGGACTGAAGCGGATCAGCGGGTTCGTCGTCCCAGATTCCGAGGCGGTAGAAGCCCGTGGCGATGATGCCATCCGGGTTGTGGCCCGGCATCTCGTCGCCGGCGAGTTGTTCCCGAACGAACTGCGTGTACGGCTTATCGGTATTGAAGCTTTGGATGACATAATCGCGGTAGCGCCAGGCGAACGGTTTGATGCCGTCGCGTTCGTAGCCGTTGGTCTCGGCGAAGCGGACGACATCGAGCCAGTGCCGGCCCCACTTCTCGCCATATTGCGGGCTGGCCAGCAGTGTATCGATCAGCTTTTCCCAGGCATCCGGGCTCTTGTCGTTCACGAAGGCGTCGATCTGCTCGGGGGTGGGTGGCAATCCGAGCAGATCGTAGTATGCGCGGCGTGCCAGCGCGGCCCGCTCCGCCACGGGCACGCGCTTGAGCCCCTTCGCTTCTTGTTGTGCCCGGATGAAGGCATCGATGGGGGTGCGAACCCACTGTCCGTCCTTGATCACCGGCGGTACGGGCCGCTTGACGGGCTGATACGCCCAGTATTTTCTGGCTTCTTCGGTAATGACACCCGTTTTCGGCGCAACCTTGCCAATCTCGCCCATGCGAGCGACCGGCACGGGAAGTCCGTCCTTCACCCACTTCTCGAGAATCGCGATGTCGGCGTCGGGCAGCTTGCCCTTGGGCGGCATCTGGTACGCTTCGTCCTTGTAGTGGATCGCCTTCAGTAGCAGGCTCTCAGCGGGCTTCTTGAGATCGGCCGCGGGGCCGGTATCACCACCTTCGAGGATGGCCGCACGAATGGTGAGGTTCAACCCACCTTTGAGTTTCTCCAGATCTTCGCCGTGGCATTTCAGGCAGTGCTTCTGCAACAGCGGGAGCACTGTCTTCTCGAAATGCGTGACCTGCTCGGGTGTGAACGTGAGCTTTTCAGCCGCCGCTTTGTCATCGGCGTGAGCCGGTACTGCCGGGAGTGGAATCGCGGCAATTGCAACCACGGCCCCGACAAGCAGGAACGCGGTGGCAACACGATTGAAGGAGCACAAGAGCATGGCAGGTCACTCGCGAGGCGTGGATCTTGGCGAGGAGTCGCTGGTGTGGCGACCCCATTCAGCGGGTGAGCGGGGGTGGGTGGTCGGCGCGAACCGAGCACCCACAACATTACATTTTACGGCGTCTCGATGGTAATCGCCATCACGATTGGTGCCGTGCGATCCGGACCTTTGACGAGTTCAATCGTCTTGATGACCGTATCGGGGCGCTTTGGCGTCACCGACAGATAGCGCACCTGTTGGTTTCGCAGGGCGAAAGCGAACTTGGAACCGGGAACGTCCACCTTGCGAACGTAGTCCGCGATGTGGACACCGTTCTTGAGTTCGTGGTCCTCGATTTTCCCGTCGTCGTAGGTCAGCCGGACAATCATGCTCACCGTTTTCTCGTTGCTAAACGGCGCGGCCCAACCGCCGATGCCACCGAGCATGTGGATGGCCTTGGCCTTGGAATTAAGTGGCAACGAGACACTCTTGGGCATCTTCGGCGGGATGTTCCCCTGCGGGCCATACAGCATCACGATATTCTTGATCGTGTCCTTGGCTGGATCGACCAGCACGAACGGCACTTCGCCCACGGTCTTCGGCTTCCAATCCGGGAAAATGAGCCGCCCCCCGGTCTCTTCTTCGTCGAAGAACATGCCCTTGGTCGAAACGATCGTGGCGACCTTGTCGAGCGGCAGAGGAATGTACTTGCCCCGTAGCGTCATAAACTCGAGCAAATCGGTCAGTTCCTCCGGCTTCATGACCTTCTCGAAACCTTCGGGCATGAGCGATTTGTCGGTTTCCTTCAGCGAAGCGATATCATCCTTGGGAAGTGCGTGGCGTTTGGCATCGCCATCGATGACTTCCACCGAGGTGGCAGTTTGGGCACCAAGGATACCGATCATTGTGCGTTCATCGGTTGTGATCACACGGAAGGCTTTGAAATTCCCTTCCACACTGCGGGACGGATCGAGCACGTGAATGAAGATCTCTTCCTTGGGGTGCACGGCGAAGCCGGTTAAATCGGGGCCAATCTGTTCGCCTTCTCCGCTGTGCTTGTGGCACTTGGCACAGTGGGCCACGAACATCTTCTTGCCGTTCCCGACATCGCCCGTCTTGGCGAGAACGTACTTGAGTTCCTCGATCACCTTTTGGCGATCCGCGTTCGGCAACCCGCCACCCAGCGCGAGCAGTTTCTTGGTTCGTTCGGCGAGTTCGGTGTCCGGGTGGGAAGCCAGCGCCGCGCGTTGATCGAGGGCAAGCATGTCGAAGCGGAGCGTGCCCTTCTCCACGGCATCCAGGAACGCCTTTGCCGAATCGGCCTTGGCCAGCACCAACCGCAGCGCAGCCGGTCGGGCGGTGGGAGGAAGATCCCTGAGCTTGCCGACAATCGCAGCACCGAGACCCTTGGCCCGCGATGTGGAGAGTGTTTCAAACAGCGAGGTGACCAGTGCGGGCGATGCCGCAGGTGTGATCGCCGCCAGGATCGCGTTCGCCGCCTCTTCGCTATCCGGGCGATACTCGACAACTTGCCGCGCTGCGGCAAGTCGATCGCCATCGGACGCCTTCGCATCGGCCACCAAGAGCATTGCGGCTTTGGTCAGTTCCGCAAGCTGGGCATCGAGCCCTTTCACACCCCAGGTCGAGGCGAGCTTGAGCATGCGACCGCGTGACGCCACGGGCAGCTTGGCCAGGATCTTCCCCACCTGTCGGTCAGCATCGGCGTCCAGTTTGGCGGCGCGTGTTGCTGGCCAACCGGCAGCGAGCCCGCGGATCATGGCATCGGCAACCGCGGCGTTCCCTTTGTCGCCCAGAGCGACCAGCAACGGAGTAAGGTCGCTGTCGGCACGACTGGCGTACTGGCGTGCGGCGGCTTCAACCACTGCCAGAGCCTCAGTTGAAGGCATTGCTTGCCATGCGGCAGCGACTTTCAGGAAGTTCG
>JBGTAO010000206.1:0-3699 GCA_041749835.1 Gemmata sp.
AAGTGGGCCTGACGTCGCGCGATCTCCACCCGCTTGAGCTGAAGGTTTATCAGGAGTTGGTGCCGGGTGGTGAGTAAGGAGAATCGGCACTGATCACGCGAGAAGTGCTCAACTCTCCGCACGATACCAGTTCATCGTTTGCCGTAATCCGTCTCGCAACGAAACGGTGGGTTTGTAACCCAGTTCC
The DNA here is from genome assembly GCA_041749835.1 of Gemmata sp. Lineage (GTDB taxonomy): Bacteria > Planctomycetota > Planctomycetia > Gemmatales > Gemmataceae > Gemmata. Next base: position 188 of record JBGTAO010000206.1, read on the forward strand.
GCACTGATGCGCTCGATACGGGCACGCGAATGTCGGATATCGCCAGCACGCTCGGGTCCGTGATTCGCAATCAGATTCGTACCCAGCGCCTCGTTCAACGCTGCGAGTAACTCCAGCAATGTGACACTGGAGCCGGTACCCACGTTATAGACACGCCCGGAGACCCCCGGGACATCGGCGGCCTGCAAAAGCGCCTGTGCCACATCGGCAACCGACACGAAGTCGCGTGACTGCAACCCATCGCCAAAGATCGTAGGTGAACGCCCCGCTACCAGTGCCGCTGTGAAGATCGCAATCACACCGGAATACGGGCTATCGGCCCGCTGCCGGGGTCCGAAGACATTGAAGAAACGCAACCGCACCGTTTCCAATCCATAGGTGTGAGCGAACGCCTCGCAGTAATACTCTCCCGCGAGCTTGGCGGCCGCATACGGCGACAGAGCCATCAAAGGCGTTTCTTCGGACTGCCCCGCCGGGTCACTGGCACCACCGTACGCACTGGCACTGGCCGCATACACCACCCGGTGGACTTGGTGCCTGCGTGCAGCCTCCAACACGTTCAAGGTGCCGGTTGCACAAATCGCGTGGCTTGTGAGCGGGTCCTCCACGCTCTTGGCCACCGAAGCCAAGGCCGCGAGGTGAAACACCACTTCGCAATCCTTCGTTGCGGCTTCCACAGTTGCGAGATCGGTGATACTCCCTTCCACGATGTCGATTCCCGCGGGAAGGTTGGCACGATGTCCCGTGGAGAAGTTATCCAACACGCGAACGGATCGACCCGAAGCGAGCAGAGTGTCCACCAGATGCGAGCCAATGAAGCCGGCACCCCCCGTGACCAGACAACGCCCCGGCATAGCTGAACCCTCCGATGAGAACAAACACAGACACCCGACTGCGATCAGTGGGGGTGTCTGTGGTGTCGAGACAACATAGCTTACGGGGGCGATCCGACATTATTTGCCCGGAACCATCGGAATCGGCGGAAGGTCGCTTCCAGCGGGCTTCTTGGTTTCGATGGGTCGCGGCTCCGGCAATGTCCCAGGCTTCTTGGCGGGCAGTTTGTCCAATGGGCCGGTCACCGGTGGCACTGCTGGCTTGGGGGCATTGCTCACGCCGGTCCCCTGATAGGGGTACGGGCAGACTTCGTCCCACTTGCGCCACTGTGGTTGGAAGTAGCCAAAGCACGCGCCGGGGCAAAGCTGCGTCTCGAACGGGGGCTTCGAGTGGCCGTGAAGCCAGGACGAACCACACGCACCCTTACCGCAGGTACCACACCCCACCTTGCCACAGGGGCGAGTCGGGGCTCCGGGGGTCGCCGTGCAACTCGCACAGGCAGGACCAGGTAGCGCTGGGGGATCAACCGCCACAGCGACCGGTGAACGAACTGGCAGGACAGGTGTATCGGCTGCGGATGCAGACCGACCAATCGTAGCGCTCAGCAATATCGCCAGAGCGGTGATCGACGTTCGGATGGATCCAGACATTGCGACTCCTTTCGCAGAGTTCCGGCTTTCCGTGAATTGGGATATCTATGGCTGATTCCTGGAAGGATCAGCGTGTTAGGTCAACGGCGGAAGCCGCCCACGGCGATTCCGATCCCCATACCGGTGGTGCCCATAGTGCCCATAGTGGTACCCAGTCCCGAGGGTCGTGGGCCAGCGCCACCGCCCGCCATTCCTCCACCTGTAGCCCCGCTGTTGCCAACAGCCCCCGCGCCACTGCGCAAACCATTGGGATACCAGTGGCCGAGGTTGCCGGAGTACCAGTGGCCCAGGTTATTGAAGACCGCTGGTTGACCCGTCATTCGTGGTGGCACATTGGAATTCGCCTGGTTGAGGGGAACACCGTACGCCGAGACACCCTGCCCACCTTGCATGGCGTTGTTCTGGCCGAAGCCCTGGCCACCCTGCTGGTTCATGCCCAAACCGGCGTTGGGAACCGCGGGGCTGCGGGGACCAAAGATGCCCCCAAACGACGTGGTCCGCGGGCGAGAAGGTACCTGGGGCTGGGCCAGGGCTTCGTTCTCCGCAGCCAGCCCCAACAGCATAAGTAAGGCACTCGCGGCGGTTGTGAAGAACTTCATGGATGCTCCTTTCACACTTCAGATGACTGACCCATGCAGTTCATCGTAGCAGTGGCGGCGGCATTAACTCTTACACAAAAAGAATCGGCGGCAAGCACCCTGCCCATGCAGAACACCCACCGCCGTTTGAGTCTCAAGCCCAGCACGCAGCCGCACACCGGGCATAACCGGACGATCCGTTAGTTACCGACCGGGAAGAAGAGTCCGGCGTTATTCCCGTTCTGATTGAACGATTGTGCCACGCTTGTTCCCAGCAAGGTGAAGCCGAGCACCTGCTGCACCGGAGCCAGGACGCGAGCCATATAAGTGTTCACCTTCGTCAACGGCTGACCCAGGATATAGACGCGATCATTGGGCATGATCTGGTAGTTGGTCTTCACCTGTCCACGTCGGGTAATGCCACACCAATCGACCGGCAGGATCTGATCGTTCGGGCAATCGGTGGGTGCCGGACGCGCGACCCAGACCTTCTTCGAAGACACTGCTGAGAGACCGCCAATGTGAGAGACCGCATCGAGAACGGTTTCGTTGCCAGTGTGGGGGAGGCGGACAATCTGTTCACCGCTCCCTGCGAAGTCGGTGATCACGTAGTAGAACTTGCTGTTGTAAGCGAACACATCCACGCTCACCTCAGGACGATACAAGTACTTCGATAGGTGAGCCTCGATCGCCAGTTTGACTTGGGCCAAGCTCAAACCGGAAACGTAGACGTCGCCATAGCTGACGAGGCTCACGGTGCAATCCGGTTTCAAAATGTTCTGACCGCTGATCTGTTGCGAACCACGCGACTGCGCCAACGAAGCGACGACTTCGGCAGTCTTGGCATACTGGCGAATTTTGGTCTGGATGGCCTTCTGGGCTTCGTCTGTTGATAGCTCGATGACGCGCAAGGTGCCACCATACCGCGGCCCGAGGTTGATGGTGCCGTCGGTGTCGATTGGATAGAGCCCATCGAGTTGGGCGGTCTCGTATTCGTTTTCCACATTCAGGTAAATGACATCGAGCGGTTCCAGGCGATACGGCGGCAATGGAATCACCCGAAGCGCTTCGATTTGGAGAATGTCCGGTGTCTCGACGACATAGGGCGGCAGACTGACCTTGTTCAATTCCTTCGGCACCGGGACATCGGTGATCGAACAGCAGTTAAAATCGGGCGGCTTACAACACTCGTGTTGCGCTTTCAGGTCGTGGATATGATGACAACCGAGATTACTGGCAAAGATTACCAGCAAAACGGCGTGCCAACCTCTCTGCAAACGAAAACCGTGGCTGGCCATCGCTGGTCTCCACTAGCGGAAAATGTACAGACTGTGCGGACGGCCACACCCAATCCGAATTGTGTGGCTCACCCGTACTACCCTGATTAATCGGCGTCCCCGCTTTGCCGCTGCAATGAAAACTTCCCCGTCGATCCGAAAGATTCCCCCAT
>JBGTAO010000207.1:0-8176 GCA_041749835.1 Gemmata sp.
AGCAGGAACCCCGCCCCGTAGAGCACCAGCCAGAAGATCGTAATGCCCAGAACGGTGCCGTTGGTGAGCGCGCCGATGACGACGCCCCACGAGACAATCACAGCAAGCACCGCCGCCACGGCCAGCACTGCAGCGAGTCCACCAATCAGCGTGAGATCGGATTCCGCATCGGCTCGAAACAGGAAGTAGCCGCCCAGCAGCACCGCCGCCGACAGCGCCACAAAAGTAATGGTGACCACAACCAACCGGGCGTGCCACTTCGCCAGGAAGTACTGATACCGACTGATCCCACGGCTGAGCACGGAATCGGCCACCGTCCCTTTCTCGGAACTGATCGCCGAGACTGCGAGCACGACCACCAGTGCCAGGCTGCCGACGACCATCACGCGAAAGAGATCGCCGCACTGTACCGCTGCCGACTGGAAGATCCCCGCTTCCTCTTGGAGCCCAACTCGGTAGAGCAGGAACCCGCTCGCCGCAAGCACCGACATGAGCACCCACAGCCGGTACACCCAGCTTCGGAACGTCTGGCGCATATCGGTCTGCAGCACTGCCCAGTAAGGCAGAAACTTGTTGAACCGAACTGTGACAACCGCGGGCGTAGCGTCCATCTCCCACCTCTGACGTGACTAGGCGGCCTCGGCGTCCTTGTAGAGCCGCGCAAAGCCACGACTCTCTTCGCGTTCGACCAAATCGAGATACGCTTGCTCCGTCTGCATGCCGACACTGCGTACCGTGATGAGCGTAATCTTGTGATCGGCCATCACCTGGAAGAGCTGCGCCAACAGTGCCGCGTTGGGGATTTCGTCGCTGAGTTTCACCTCCATGCGACGGTGCCGGAGCAGAACTTGCGTGAAGTCCTTGAGCCCCCGCAACGCGGCGACGGCTTTGGTGATCGCCTTCTGTTCGCCATCCAGATCGAGTTCGTAGTGGTTTTTGCGAATGCGGCCCTTGAGATCTTGCAGCGAGCCGTGAAAGATCAGTTGCCCCTTGTTCAGCACGCATGCGTGATTGCAAACCTCGTCCACATCGGTGAGGTTGTGGCTACTGATGATGAGCGTCTTCTCGGCGGCCAGTGTCTTGATCAGTTCCAGCATCGAGCGGCGTGCTTCGATATCGAGCCCATGCGTCGGTTCGTCCCAGATCAGCAGATCTGGCTCGTTGATGAGGCTGGCGGCGACGGCAAGGCGTGCGGTCATGCCCGGGGTGAAGTGGGCAATCGATTCCCCCGAGTGCGGTAAGAGATCGACGGCCCGAATGAGCGTGGCGAGTTTGGGCTTGCGCACATCGCTTGGTAAACCGAACAGCCGGGCGATGTAATCCAGATACGTGATCGGTGTCATCCCCTTGGGGAACTGCGGGTTCGTGGGGATGTAGCCAATACGGCGGCGCAGGTCGGCGGCGTTTGGGCTCATGACACGGCTGAAGACACGCGCCGAGCCCGCCGTGGCGCGGTGCAACCCCAGGATCAGGCGCAGGAATGTGGTCTTGCCCGCACCGTTGGGACCGAGCAGGCCGAGGACACAACCGGGCTCGATGGTCAGTGACACATCGTTGAGCGCAATCTGGCGGTTCTGGTAGATCTTGGTGAGATTGTGCGTCTCAACAATGAGTTCGGGATCGTCCGCCACCGTGTACCCTCCGCCGGGATGAGCGGCAGGGTATAGCCGGGGGAACTTGCCGAGTCTAGGCGAGAATCGAGGAGGTAATCGGCTCGGATTGGTAGGCGGGGTTGGGTCGTTTCAAGACAATCGCCCGGGAGTGATCCCGGGCGATGTTCGTTTTGCGGCGAGCTACAGGTTACCGACCGTCCTTGTCCACCACGGGCGGCGGGGGCGGCACGACTCCGGGAGCATCGCTTTTACTGATGATGCCCATGGCGATCACCCGAGGCAACCCCTTGAGATTCATGGAGAAGTTGGCTTTCAGTTCCTTTCCACCGGTGATGCTCAGCGAGAGTCCCGAGATCAGTTTATCATCGTCGTCGAAGAGTCCTTGAATCTGTGGCGTCTCGGGATCGTCCGGTGCCACCTTGTTGATCAGCTTCCGCATCCGGGCCGGATTCGCCACGATCTCCAGCACGGGCGATTCGGTCGGCTTCACCGCGAGCGCTTCCTTCAACATCGGGATCGGGTCGGGGCCAATCGCGGCGAAGATCCCCTTGGGTGCGAATGCGAACGCCACCATGCAGTCCGCGCCACCGAGCACCTTACCTGGGTTGAAGAACCCCTCGTCCTTGATCTTCATGGTGTGAATGTTGACGTTGCCCACCTTGGCCGCGTCCCATTTGATCCCTTCCTGGAATTCGGGTGGCGCTTCCTTTTCGATCACCTTCTTGAGTTCCTTTTCGAGGGCCGCGGGGTCTTCGAAGGCCACCGCTCCCACGGCGCTGAACCAGCCGTTCTTGTCCGGCCCACGTACGGCACCGACAAGGTCGAACTCGCCTTTCTTCACGGTGCGCACCAGCCCCTTGAACAACTCTTCCACCAGTGCCTTGGTTTCCATCGTAGGGGCCACATTGCCAGCTTCCTTGGCACCCGCTTCGAGCCCGGCGGCGGCAGCCGAGCGAATCTCTTCTTCGAACAGCGGAAGCCGGGCCTTGAAGCCGACGACCGTATCCGGACTGGTCAGCAAGGCCGCGAACTGGTTGGTGGTCGGTTTGCGAGCCGCGATGGCTTTGCTCAGTTCGGAATCCGGCTTCGCATTCAGCGAGAGTTCCGCACTCACGGTTGTCGTGGGAAGATCCAGCAGCAGCCGGGCCGCCAGCACATCGGCTCCCTGCGACAGCTTGGCGTAGCGGTTCAAGAGCTTCTCGTATTCGGGCACCACGTTTTTCAGCAGGTCTTCGGCACCGGGGGGAGCCTGGCCCCGGAACCCTTCCATGAAGCCCGTCTTGAGATCTTCAAACAGCTTGGGCAGACCCAGCTTCACGCCGAGCGGAATGCGATCGAAGTGTATCTTCACGGCGACCAGGCCCCGCTCCGCCGGATCGAAGAGCTTGGGCATGGGGATGAGTGCCTTGGCTTCCAGGTGCGGCAGCGGGTCTTTGCCCAGACCGATGTAAGCGTACTGTTCCGAGAAGCGCAGGTAGGCTTTCAGCTCCGGGTTGGGGACCGGCAACAGGTAAAGGCCCTTTTCGTTCTCCACGGCCTCGGGTTTCTGCTTCATGGCGCGCTCGAAGAATTCGAGGAAGTCCTTTTCGCCCGTCACGGGGAGGGCGAAGACCCCGCACGACTCTTCGAGCTTGGCGGCCAGCACCACATAGCCGACAATGGGCCGGCCATTGTCGAGCCCGTCGAACCCCTTTTCCCCAAGCCCTTCCTTGATGGCGTTGTTGAGGCCTTTCACAGCTTCGTCGCCACCCACGATCTTGGCGGCGGCTCGCAGATCGCTCAGCACGCGGCCGAGCGGTTGCGTTTGAAAAACGATCGGCGGATCGGCCGCGCGAGCACCGGGTAGCAACATCAGTGCTACCGCTACCGCAAACAGTCCTTGTTTCATCGTTCGGCTCCGATTGGCGGAAAGAATCGCAACCACAAGATATGGGCAGACCCCACGGGTTGCAAACCAACCCCGAACAGTTTACATCACACCCTATGCAGTTGCGATGCCCAGGAGCGGGCCGAGCCCCGATGGAATTCACCATGCACACACGAGCCGTGACGTACTTTCACGCCTTACAAGATCGGATTTGCGCGGGCTTGGCCGCGATTGATGGCAGTACCGCGTTCCAGGAAGATCACTGGCAACGGGCGGGGGGTGGAGGTGGCCGTTCCCGCGTGATTCAGGACGGCACCGTCTTCGAGAAGGGCGGCGTGAACTTCTCCGAAGTGTTCGGCGAACTCAGTCCGGAATTCGCCAAGCAACTCCCGGGCGACGGCAGCACATTCACCGCGGCGGGCGTTTCGCTGGTCATCCACCCGCGCAATCCGCTGGTGCCCACGGTACACGCCAACTTCCGTTACCTCACGCATGGTTCCAAGACGTGGTTTGGCGGTGGCGCAGACCTCACGCCGTATTACCCGTTCCGCGAAGATGTGATCCACTTTCACACGGTCTGGAAGACTATCTGCGACCAACATGCGAGCGTGGCGAACTACGCGAAGATGAAGCACGATTGCGATGAGTACTTCTTCCTGAAGCACCGCAACGAAGCCCGCGGCGTCGGCGGGATCTTCTTCGATTACCACGATGCCACCGAACCGATGTTCGACTTCGTGCAGGCCGCGGCCGATTCGTTCCTCGAATCGTACCTGCCTATTGTGCAGCGGCGGCACCAGTTGTCGTTCACGCCCGAGCAACGCTTCTTTCAGGAATACCGGCGCGGTCGCTACGTCGAGTTCAATCTCGTCTACGATCGCGGCACGGTGTTTGGCCTGAAAACCGATGGCCGCGTGGAGAGCATCCTGATGAGCTTGCCACCAGTAGTGCGCTACATCTACGACTACCAGCCACAACCGGGCTCGCCGGAAGCGGAACTGACGGAGTACTGGCTGAAGCCGCAAGATTGGGCCGGCGCGAAGTGATCGCGCCAGCCCGCTCGCTACTTCCTGAGCGACCCCGGGACCGAGGGCACGGGATAATTGCCAGGTGCCAGTATCCCCGGTTGGTCCACGGGCTTGCCATCGATAAAGACCATCGACGGGCCACGGTTCATAAACGTGAGATCCGTGCCAAATCGTTGCAGCGCGCTTTCCCCTGGGCCGACTCCCGGCGGCGTCGACCGCCAGACGCGGCCTTCGACCGCTTCCCGGAACCCTTCATTGAACATGGCGGTCATGGGTTCCGGTTCGAAGTCCGTGCTCGAGGTCGGCGCAGGGAACTCGGGCGCGATGGCCGCCAGGTGATAGTTCATGCCGGTCAAAATCGAGATCAGGAACAGTCGCTGGAGGTCGCCACGCGATTGAGCATAAATCACAGCCGAGACGCTGGAGCTGGCGATCGAGAGCGAGCGCGGCTTCAGTGGCACTGCATCGGCGTAGAGCTTCCCAGCTACAATCATGTATAGGTCCACACCGGCCAGGTCTTCGGTCTGAGGGTTGCGATCGTTCAGTGGGACAAAGGGTGGGCGGAAGAAGATCGAGACCGCAGTACCGCCGTCGCCGTGCTTCTCGACAAACTCACGGCCATCGACATTCACCTTGATCTCGGCCGGCGGGAAGAAGCCTGGTATCGCCGAGGAACCCAGTAGAACCTGCTGGATAAGCTGGCGGTCGCACTCCCGACCCCGGCTGGCAATCTCGCCAATATCCCAGATGACGGAACGCTTACTTTCCAGATCTGTTGTGGCCACGTAGAGCCGTCGCCCCTTTGCATGTTCTGCGGCGACATCGGCCATGAGTTGCGGGGTGATAATCTCGTCGAGCTTGTTCGCCAATGGCGTGTTATCGGCGAGTGCGATCGAGAACAGACCGCGCACGGGGCGGAGTTTATAGATATCGCGTTGAGTTACAGTGGTGTAGAACTCGCGGATCTCCTTGTCGTACTGAGGCCCCAAGAACGCAAACGGGGCAATGAGCGCTCCGGTACTGATCCCGGTGACCACGGCGAAGTTCGGCCGACTATTGCAACCCGGTCGATCTCCCGTCTCGGTCCAACCGCAGAGTACACCCGCGGGATACGCTCCGTAAGAACCACCACCCGATAGGCACAAGATCGATCGACGCCGCGCCAGTTGCTCGGGCGTGGCTTGCCGTTTCACGCGAAGTGCATCTTCATATAACCGCTTTGATTCGAGCAACTCATCGTTCTCGGTCTGCGCCCGAAGATCGACGAGGTTGTTGCCGTTGATACCGGCCTGTGCGGGGGTTTCGAGTGTTTTGCGGTGGTGCTTGCCAGTATGGCAACCGAGCACGGCGAGCAGCAAAACGAACAGGAGGAGCGGACGCAGCAGCTTCATCCGGGAAACAACTGGGTGATAAGCCGCCATCGATCAGCCTCCAGACAACCATGCGCGAGCGCAGTCCTTGCACCACACATTCCAAGCGATTGGGTGTGTCATGGTTATAGATCGGGTAGCCGAATCGCGGTCTTTGCAAAAAGTGTCGAAACTCACCAACTCGGTAGCGCGGGATTGTTGAGGAGAACCGCGTAAACCGGACCGTGGGCGTCGGACGCCAGGGATGGCCGAGCGACCACGGATATCAGCCGAGTTGAATCCAACAAGTGGGAATTACTTGCGGTGGCGAATCTTTGCTCGCATGCGCCGCTTCTTCCGTCCCACCTTTCGCCGTCCTGTTCCGCGCCGCCGTCCCATGCGTCCGCTCCTGTTGATTTGTGTCGATAATGGCCACAATGTAGGAAGTCATGATTTTACGGGGACTTCCCGGCAGCGACAAGTCACCTCGAAGCATCTGGCTGGTTGGTCCCCGGATCGCACGCCACTTCAGGCGGCTTTCTCGCATCCGGACGCAAGCAACCGCCGTCGGGGTTGTCCGTTCTTTCCGCCCGACATATACTTCCAATCCTTTATGTGGTGTGGTCAGAAGTTGGTGCAACGGAAGTGGTGTGATGCGGTTCCACCTGATCGACCGGATCGACGCCTGCGAAGCTGGCAAATCGCTCCGTGCTTCCAAATACCTGGCCCTCGGTGAGGAGTACCTGGCGGATCACTTCCCCCGGTTCCCCATCATGCCCGGCGTGCTCATGCTGCAAGCATGTGTCGAAGCGGCCTCGTGGCTCTGGCGGGCGACGACGAACTTCGAACACCCCGTCATTGTGTTGCGCGATCTCCGCAGCGTGAAGTACGGCACGTTCATGCAACCCGGTCGCCGGATGGATATTATCGCCGAATGGACTAAGAGCGAAAGCGATCGGGCCACCTTTAAGGCTCGCGGCACGAATGAAGCGGGCGAGCAAACCGTGGCCGCACAGTTCGTACTCCACGGCTACGGACTCGCGGATCGTGGCCCGGCCGGAGTGGCCGCCGAAGCCCAGTTGCTGGCCCAGTGCAAGGCCCACTGGGCCTTGTTGACGGGTGGCTTGAGCGCACCAGCCTGAGCCTGCTGATCGACAACTTCAGAAATTCGTGGCCGGACTTGCAACCGAGGGAAGAGGAAAGCCGATGTTACTCAAGGACCAGGTTGCCCTCGTGACGGGTGGAAGCCGCGGAATCGGCAAAGCGATCGTGCAGGCACTCGCCAAAGAAGGGGTCAAGGTCGCGTTCGTTTATCGGGGTAGTACCGATGCCGCCCAGGCTCTGGAAGCCGAAGTCGCCACGGCTGGTGGTGTTGCCAAGGCCTATCAGGGCGATGTGACTGATCCCACAGCGGCCGATCGGATCGTGGAAGCGGTTTTGGCGGAATGGAGTCGTGTTGATATCCTGGTGAACAACGCCGGCGTCATCCGCGACAAGCTGTTCCTACAAATGGAAGCAGACGACTGGAATACGGTACTGAACACGAATTTGACGGGTGCGTTCACGTTCTGTAAAGCGGTCTCGAAGCAAATGGCGTTCAAGCAACGCTCGGGTCGTATCATCAACGTATCGAGCATTGCCGCGGAACACGTGAACGTCGGCCAGACCAACTACGCCGCTAGTAAAGGGGCGATCAACAGTTTCACACGGGCCCTTGCCGTGGAACTGGCCCGGCGGAATGTACTGGTGAACGCGGTTGCACCCGGATTCATCGAGACAGATATGAGCCAGGCGGTCCGCAACCTGGCTGGGGAAGATAACCTGAAGAAACTGATCCCGGTCCGCCGGTTGGGTAAGCCTGAAGACATTGCCGCTGTGGTGGTGTTTCTGGCGAGTCCGGCAGCGGCCTATATCACGGGGCAAGTGATACCGGTTGACGGAGGCCTCAGCCTCGGGGCGGTATCGGGCTGAGCCCGAGCTGGAGAGATTGTAATATGACGCACGATGAAATCTTCGCCAAAGTTCGCGCCACCCTCATGGACGCATTGAATGTCGATGAGGAGGAGGTCGTCCCGACAGCGCGGCTGCGCGGGGACCTGAACGCCGAGTCGATCGACTTTCTCGACATCGTGTTCCGCCTCGAAAAGCAATTCAACGTCAAGATCCCCCGGGAAGAGCTCTTCCCCGAGTCGATCTTCCAGGGCGATCCCAAGTTTGTGATCGATGGGAAGGTGAACACCGAAGGGCTTCTCGAGTTGCAAACGCGCATGCCCTATGCCGATCTCACCGAATTCCGCAAAGATCCCCGCCTCGAAAAGG
>JBGTAO010000208.1:0-6383 GCA_041749835.1 Gemmata sp.
GGCGATCCAACTGGTTGAAGATGCCCCGGATGTTGCCGCCTATATCGTGATTCTGAATGCGGACAAGAAGCCACAGGTAACCGCCTCCAAACGATTCTCTCGATACACAACCAAGGAATAGGCATCCGTTTCGCCCGTTCACTTTCTGGAGTACCGACCGATGGAAGAACTGATCAAAACTGTGAGTGAGAAAGCCGGCATTACTGCTGAACAAGCCAAAACAGCGGTTGCCAGTGTCCTGGATTTCGTCAAAACCAAAGTGCCCGCGATTGGTGACCAGTTAACCGCGCTGGTGAACTCCTCCACTGAAGGTGGAACAGGTGGAGTGGTCGATGCCGTGAAAAAGAAGCTGGGGCTTGCGTAGCCTCGCGGAAGATCAGTCTCTCAGGACTGGCGACATGACAACAGGCTGAACCCGTCATCCATTAACATTGGATGGTTCGCCTTCGTCCGGCCCCTGCGGTTCGCTACCGTGGGGGTTCCATCTTTCCATTCCCATTCAGCCATACCATCGCGATGCGGCCTTCGATCTGGTACAACGGGTTGCGAACCCTCCCCTATCCCGTGGAGTCTCTCCCATGTCTGTCAATCGTCGGACATTCCTCAGCCACTCCGCCATTACCACTGCCGCCTTGCTGTCCGAAACCACCCGTGGCTACTCTGCCAACGACACACTGCAAATTGGGCTCATTGGTGTTGGTGGCCGCTGTCGCCATCTCGTCAAATCGTTCCCCGCGTTACCCAACGTCAAGATCACCGCTGTGTGTGATGTGTGGGAGACCAACCTGGATGCTGGCAAGCAGCTTGCCGATCCGCGTGCATTTACCACCAAGCAGCACGAAGAACTCCTTGCCCGAAAAGATGTCGATGCGGTCTTGATCGCGACTCCTGATCACTGGCATGTTCCGCTCACAATCGCTGCCTGCAAAGCGGGCAAAGACGTGTACGTGGAAAAGCCACTCACGCATAAATTGTCCGAGGGTGCAGCCGTAATCGCGGCCCAGAATGAGCATAAGCGCGTGGTACAAGTGGGGACGCAACAGCGAAGCATGACTCACATCCTCAAGGCTCAGGAGTTGCTGAAGGCGGGAACTATCGGGAAGGTCCACAAGGTCCACTGCACCTGGAACCGCAATGCGGCTCGCGCCCAGCGTTACAAAGACGCCATGGACCCTCGAACGGTCGATTGGAAGCGCTTTCTCGGCAATACCGCAGCGCAGGATTTCGATGCTTATCGCCTCCGCCAGTGGCCTTGGTTCTGGGACTTTGGCGGTGGTATCTTCACCGATCTGATGGTGCACTGGATCGATGTCGTCCATTGGCTATTGGCGCTCGATCATCCTGCCTCGGCTGCAAGCATTGGCGACTTCTACTCGGCGAAAGATATTTGGGAAACTCCCGATACCGTGCAAACGCTGTTGCGCTATCCCGAACAGGAATTGCAGGTCTATTTCGAAGGCACTTTCAGCAACAATCGGAACGGCTCAATGGTCGAGTTCATGGGCACCGAGGGTACCCTTTACATCGATCGTGGCCGCTACGAAGTGATCCCGGATCGGGACAAAAAGCAACCAAAGCCGAGTTCTCTCGTGCTGGGCAGCGATCCGCGCAAGGGACTCGACTTTTACGATAAACCGGATGGCGAACTGCTTCACTTGTTGAATTGGGTGGAATGTATCCGCAATCGCAAAAAGCCGACCGCTCCCGCAGAAGCTGGTGTGAGCTCGGCGAGCGCCGCTCACCTGGCGAATCAGTCTCTCCGGAGCGGAACAATTGCAAACTGGAAAGGCTGATACTGCTATCCCAGTTGCTACAGGCGACAGGGAAATCCTGGCTTTCACGAGAAATGCACCAGGCGCGTTGTGGTCGGATACGGTAGACGTTCTAAGCTGTCCACAGTGTGGCTCCCTGTTCACCATCAGGAGTTCTTGACATGTTCGCCTTACTGCACATGGGATCGATTCTTCAAGAAGATCGGGCGACGCTGCGGCAAAACTGGGGTTGGTATGTCGGCCTGGGATTGTTGCTCACACTCCTTGGAATCCTCGGCTTGGTATTCGTGGGCGCGGCTACGTTGTTAACAATCGTGTTCGTGGGCTGGTTTTTCCTGATTGGTGGTCTGGCCGAGATCGCACACGCGGTTTTCAAGAAAGGCTGGTCGGGCTTTTGGCTCGATCTACTCGCTGGAGTCATTACTGCGGTCGCGGGGCTTTTCATCTTGCTGCAACCGGCTGGGGGTGCCAAAGTCCTCACCATGCTGATTGGGATCATGTTTGTAATCGACGGCATCTTCCGCCTGGGTGCCGGGATTGCCATCAAGAACCCCTATCGTGGTTGGTTCATCATTCAAGGTCTTGTCTCACTATTGCTCGCTGTGTTCATTTTCTCCGAATGGCCTTATTCCGCAATCTGGGTGATTGGTACGTTGGTATCCGTGGACTTGCTTATCGATGGCTTACGCCTCACGTCATTTGGCTTTGCCGTCAAGCAATTGCCACCCGGTGATGGCCCGGTTGTTTCGACATCGGCGTAATATCACAGGCGAAACGGTTTTGAACCCGAACCACGGGGCCCTGAAGTTCCACTCGCTCGGGTGGAGCCTCAGGGCTCATGGCATGTCAGATATCACTAGTGCCTCATCCCGCCGAGCGCAGACAAGTTCGAGGCCGAGTGTTCCCTCGTTGGTCTCCAGTGGGTAAACTACCTTCAGCCTACACCAATCGCACCTCGGAGACGCAAGATCATGCCACGCCGGTATTGTGCCTGCATTGTGTGCGCAGTCGCTGCTGCAATCACGTACTTCTTGCTCTTTGCATCCCCACAAGTTGCCTCGGCGCAGCCACCGAAACCGGTCAGTTTTATCAATGATGTCGCACCGATTCTCAAAGAGAACTGCTTCGCTTGTCACGACTCCCGGAAGAAGTCGGGCAAGTACGACATGACCACGTTCGAGAAGATCTGGGCTGGGGGCGCAAACGGTGAACCCATCGCTCCCGGCAAGCCACTGGAAAGCGACTTCTTCACCTTGATGGTAACGACTGAACAACGCCGCATGCCCCCACGGGATAAAGGCGAAGCAGTACCGAAAGACAAAGCGGCGATCATCGAGCAATGGATCAAGGAAGGTGCCAAACTCGATGGCGGGTTGGAACCTCAGGCGGATCTGGTCAAGAGCCTGCGCACGCTCTGGAAGCCTCCCACACCGCCGAAGAGTTATCCGTTCCCCACCATCATCAATGCAATCGCATTCACACCCGATAACCAGCACCTTGTGGTAGGCGGCCATCACGAACTGACTGTGTGGGAGATCGATTCCGGCAAGCTCGTGAAACGGATCCGAATGAGGGCCGAGCGTGCTTATGGTCTCGTCTTCCTTCCCGATGGCAAACTCGCCGTCGCGGGTGGGCGGCCGGGGCAGGAAGGCGATGTTCGCATCTACGACATCAACGCCAAGGGCACTACGGACGACGGCGTGACCATCCTCGATGGCGTAAACGACCCGGCGGTTCTGCTCAAACACCTCTTCGACGTTGAGGATTCGGTGCTCTGTTTGGCCGTCTCTGCGGATGGCAAGACACTCGCCGCAGGTGGCTGTGACCGTGCCGTTCGCATCTTCGACTTGTCGGAAGGAATTCAGAAGGCCATGTTCGCCCAGACCGTCGAAAACCATGCCGATTGGGTACTAGGTTGTGCCCTCTCCGCCGATGGTAAGTTCCTGGTTACTGCTGGCCGAGACAAGACCGCGAAAGTGTGGGATTTGAAGGCCAAAGAATCGGTGGTCACGTTCCCGGAACATCAGAACATCGTTTACTCGGTCGCCGTGAAATCGGATGGCTCAGCGGGTTACTCCGTCGGTGCAGATAAGCAACTGCGCACCTGGAAACCCAGCGGGGAAGGCAAGCAAGTGAAAGTAGCTGGCGGGCACGGCGACGACGTCTTCCGAATCGTGATCCACCCCAAGAATCCGTTACTCGCAACTTCGAGTGCGGACAAAACGGTGCGACTGTGGGATTCGAACAATCTTTCACCTGGGAAGACACTGAGCGGCCTTTCCGACTGGGTGTATGCAATTGCTTTTAGCCCAGACGGTAATCTCGTGGCCGGTGGAAGCTATGATGGCGGCGTTGCAATCTGGAAAGTAACCGATGGGAGCAAACTGAAATCCTGGAATGCGACACCGGGGCTTACCACCAAGCCAGTCGAGCCGATGCCCAAGAAGTAGCTTTGCCCAATTCAACTGTGCTGCCTCTACAACCGACTGGTGCGATTGGGCCAGTCGGTATCAGCACGTTCACTTCCCGCTGGTTTCATTGCTTCAATCATTTCCGGCGCTGGCGTGCAGCTGATCCTCCGGTTACTCTGTGGAGAGGGTTAATCAGCGGAAGCCAATCTCCTGCGATCAATGAACAGCACTCTGCCACCATCGCGACCGCAATCAACAACCACGCCGGCTTCGGCGCAGGTTGCGCTCGGTGTATTGCTGATCGTCATGTTCGGTCTGCTGGCGTTCCGTGGCTATGGGAACCGCCTGGGAGCCAGGCCCACAACTTCAACAACTCCGGCCTTAACAGATCTGAATCGTGCCGATCGGTCCGAACTCGAACAAGTGCCGGGAGTCGGCCCAGCTCTGGCTCAGCAGATCATCCTACACCGCGAGAAAAATGGCCCGTTTCGATCGTTGGCGGAGTTGCATCAGGTGAAAGGGATTGGGCCGGCGACGCTCAACAAGCTGCAGCCGTATCTGCAAGTGGAGGCAAGCACTGAACCACCCGCGAGTAGTGCACTCCCGGAACCGATGTATCTCACACGCAAACCAAGCGAACCCCCAATCCGGGTGATTGGTTCCATCCCGACAGCATCGGGTGCGGTTGCGAAGCTTCAACCTGGCGACCCCCCACTGAACCTGAATACTGCGGGTCTTGAAGAGCTCGTTCGACTTCCGGGCGTGGGAGCCATCACGGCCCGGAACATCTTAATGGCACGCGAGCAGCAACCATTTACTTCGATTGAAGACCTGGACCGCGTAAAAGGCATCGGGCCAAAAACACTCGAAAAGATCCGGCCATACGTTGTGGTGAAGTAATCGCACCAAACCGGGCGGTTAATTCGATTGCTGCTTACGTTGGGCGATTTCATCTGCGAAGAGTTCGCGCACGGTCTTCTTGGCTTTCCAATCCACGAACCACGGGCAAAAGCGATTCACGAGCAAGAGCATCTTTCCCTTAAAAGTTAGCGTCACATCACTACTTCCTCGCTCCAACGCGCGTAACGACGCAACCGCGACTTCCTCGCTGCTCATGCCACGCATGTGATCCAGTTGCATTTTCGCTTTTTGTTCAAGCATGTTCTGCGAGAAGTTCGTCTGGGTGAGACCCGGGCTCACGACGACAACATCAATGCCATCTTTGGCCAACTCTGCCCGAATGGCGTCACTGAATCCGGCAACTGCAAATTTGCTGGAAGAATAAAGTGAACGGGCGGGCAGCGCTCGCTTCCCGACCACCGAGGAGATGTTCAGAATCGCCGGCGTGACACCTTGCTTCAACAGCGGCAGGAAGACGCGAGTGGTCTCGGCGAGCCCAAAGAAATTGGTTTCGAAGATTTGTCGCAGCACGGCCGGGTCGGAGTCCATGAAGTGACCGGTGGCACCGATCCCCGCGTTATTGACCAATACATCCAGTCCACCAAAGTGCTGGTTGGCCGCATCAACCATGGCCTGCCGATCTTCCGGTTGGGTGACATCCGCCTTCACGGTTGCAATCAGACCACCCGACTTGCGCACCTCGGCAGCGAGTTCATCGAGGAGCGGTTGCGACCGCGCTGCGGCCAACACCTTCGCCCCTCGTTTGGCCGCTTCCAGGACCATTGCCCGCCCAATACCTTGCGAGGCACCTGTGACCAGTACCCGCAACCCCCGGAGTTCGCGCCGCGCCATGATCTGCCCTCAGTTTGGTGTTCTGACTTTTTAGCAATCATATCCGACAGGTGCGATGGCAAGGGGTAACATGAAGCTCTTCTCACAGGGAACCACACAATGCATGTAACGGTTTTTACGAACGCAACATTAATACTTCCCGATGCCCTCCTTTCTGGTGCAGCCCTCACGATTCGAGACGATCGCATTGTCGCTGTCGGTTCACCATTGCCACACGCGGAGCAGACGATCGACCTGGAGGGTGCGTATCTGGCACCCGGGTTTGTCGATCTGCATGTTCATGGGGGTGCGGGTGCCGATTTTATGGATGGCACCCCAGAAGCGTTTGAACAAGTGTGTCGTTGTCATTTGCGCCATGGGACAACCAGTCTGATGCCCACGAGCACGGTGGCACGGCTGGCAGAGTACCACCGCTTCCTGGAATTGTGCGGTGAGTTGTTCGGTCGAG
>JBGTAO010000209.1:0-5490 GCA_041749835.1 Gemmata sp.
GACAACACGGCTGGCGGAATTCACTCGTGGAATGGGGCGTGCCTCGATGAGTAGTACAAGCTCACCTTCCTGGACTGTTTTGCCATCCTGGTTCGTGATGCCCCGATACCAGATGATCTCGCCCCGCTTGCCTCGGCCTCGCAAAGTCTTATCGACCACGCGGCTCGTGCAACGGATGGTATCGCCCGCAAAGACCGGCAGCATAAAGTTCCAGGCAAGCACCCGGAGCATTGCGAGTGTCCGCACCGGTGGCGTCATCACACCCAGGCCACTGGCGATCGCGAAGACACCGAGGCCATGCACGATGGGGCGACGGAACGGCGTGGTCTTGGCGAACTCGTGATCGATATGGATCGGGTTGAAATCGCCGCTAAAGCCGGCAAAGTTGACGATATCGGCTTCGAGAATTGTTCGCCCGCCAGAAGTCCATTCCTGACCGACTTCCAGATCGTCGAAATACAAATGAATCGAAGAAAAGCTCATGGACCAATCTCGGGTGCGGCGATGGCGGACGGCAGATCTTAGCTGTTGATATACCTGACCGGGGCGCTAAAACAAGGTCCGGGCTGCCTGCGGATTCGGCAAGGCCAGCCGCAATGTCTCTCTGGTCCATACAACCCCTTCAGGTCGAACGCTCGGGGAACAATGGTACGGGCTTCCGCTCGGGCGAGCGGAGATCGACTCCCACGAATACCCCCTCGGCCTCGGTCACGGCGATGGTCTGGCCGGCCCGTTCTGCGACAACGTCGATGTGAATGGTCACCGAAGTGCGACCGAATTTGACCAGTCGCGTGTGAAACTGGACCACATCGCCCACGAGCACCGGTTGCTTGAACTCGACCCGGTTCAACGCCACCGTGACAAACGCCGCAACCGGGTTGCCACCCCGAACCGCAACCTCGTGGGCGGCCCCGATCGCACCGGCCATATCGATATTCGAGAGCAGTACGCCTCCGAAGATCGTTCCATGTGGATTGGTATCTTTTGGAAGCATCACAGTCTGGATTGCCAGGTAAGACTCGTTCATGAGTGGCTCGTAAGTTCGGATCCGGTTCGGTTAGCATGCGGAACGGTGCTCGGAAGAACAGGGGAGGATTGACGCTCATGTCCGGTTTCGAATCGCCTCAAGATCGGCGTGATCGCCTTTCGGCCGTGGTTGTAACCGCTCTCATTTGTCTCGCGCTTCCATCAGTAATCTTGCTGGTGTCCGAGCAATCGCGCGACTCGGCATCCCCCCGGGAATCGTTGTTTTGGCTGATCGGTAGCATGGCCGGCGGAATCCTGCTGCCATTCCTTTATTGGGCTCCTTATCGAGCGCTGGGTTTGGTTCCGGTGGCCGCGCTAGCCTGGTTGATTGCAGTGATTGTCGGGCTGGTAACGGGTCACTGGTCGGGGTGGGCGCAGGGGTTGCCTCTCGGGGTGATGCTCGGAAGTCTGGCACGTGGGCAGCGTGGCCCGCAGCCACCCGCAGAGCTTGCTTGCGTGTTGTTGGCCGTCCTGGCGGGGGTCGGATTGGCCTACCTGTTGGTGCTCCATGGCCGACCCTGGGACGAGGCGGGCTACCTGGTGCTCGGCGTGGCGACTGTGCTGATGATCTGGGCTGCCACCCGGCTCTTCCGGCCACTGTTTGAGATGAGCCTCGAACCCGTTGTCTGGCTCGCCTACGACGCTCGTGGTACTGGCCCGGGGCTCGTCGGCTTTCCACGAACCGGCCCGTATCTGGTCATCGCCAATCACGCCTGCTGGTTCGATCCGTTGTTTCTGGCCAAGGTGGTGCCCCGCCCGATTACTCCAATGATGACCCAGCGCTTCTACGATCTGCCTGTGATCCGCCGACTGATGGTGGCATTCGGGGTGATTCGGGTGCCGGAGAAGGCGATCAAGAAGGACGCGGTCGAGATTCAGCAAGCAATCGCCGCACTGGACCGGGGCGAGTGCCTGGTGGTCTTCCCGGAAGGCTATCTGCGACGCGGCGAGGATCGCCCGTTGCGCCGTTTCGGCCAGGGAATCTGGCAAATCCTTCAGGCTCGGCCCGAAACGCCGGTGTACGCTTGCTGGATCGAAGGTGCCTGGGGAAGTTACACCTCGTACTGCGATGGTCCCCCGACCAAGAACAAAAAGCGTGACTTCCGCCATGCGATTCGCGTGGGCGTTTCGACAGCCGAGACGGTGCCACAAGCCGTGCTGGCCGAGAACCTTCCCACCCGCATCCACCTGATGAACCTGGTCAGCCAGGCGCGGGTTCACCTGGATCTGCCGCCGCTACCGCTGTTCGATTTGCCCGTTAAAGGCGAAGAACTTTCTGAAGGTTCGGTACAACCGATCGGCGAATAATTGCGGAACTGCTTTCTTCCATTCGAGTTCCTGCACCGGCCCCTCGGTAACTTCTAACACCACTTCCGACAGGATTCCGCCCGGTTCGGAATCCTGTGCTACGCTTCAATCGTTATCTGCGCTTTCATCGTAACGATTCACTCTACCGTCGGGTCGCCCGCTCATGGCTGTCCGTATTGAACCGCATTCCGAACCGATTCCTGGCTACCGGCTGATCGACCGCCTCGGTGCAGGGGGCTTCGGTGAAGTCTGGCGCGCCGAGGCACCCGGTGGCATCTTCAAAGCGATCAAGATCATTCATGGCGACCTGCGGAGTACCGACTCTGATCTCGTGCGCTATGCCGAGCAAGAATTGAAGTCGCTGAAGCGGATCAAGCAGGTTCGCCATCCGTATCTTCTGGCGCTGGACCGTTACGATATCGTGGACGGCCGCCTGATGATCGTGATGGAGTTGGCCGACTGCAATCTGTGGGATCGTTTCCGGGCCTGCCGCGACCGCGGGTTCCCGGGTATTCCCCGCGAAGAGTTGATGATCTACATGACCGAGATCGCCGAGGTGCTCGATCTCTTCAATGATCAATTCCAACTCCAGCACCTCGACATCAAGCCACAAAACCTGTTCCTGCTCTACAACCACGTCAAGGTTGCCGACTTCGGCCAGGTGAAGGACCTGCAGGGCTTGATTGCCGAGGTCACCGGTGGGATCACGCCGGTTTATGCGGCTCCCGAGACATTCGACGGGATCATTACGCGCTTCTGCGATCAATACAGCCTGGCCTGCGTGTACCAGGAGTTGCTCACCGGCGTACGCCCCTTCGATGGGTGCAGTATGAGCCAGTTGCTTATGCAGCACCTGAACCTCCCGCCGAACCTGGAGCCCTCGCCCGTGGGCGATCGGCCAGCGCTGTTACGTGCACTGGCCAAGAAACCTGATGACCGCTGGCCCAACGTGACCGCCTTTGTCCGGGGGTTGCAAGGCAAGGCCGTGGTGAACTCGCTCCCGCGTCCGCCACTGCTCAGCGAGCAACCCACGGTCGCTTCGGGCGGGAATGCGTCGCAGCTCGTGCAATCCTCCTCCGCTTCCGTCGTGGATACGCCGCAGCCTCGTGTCAGCCTGGAAGCTACTGGTGCGATCTATACTCCGGCTCCCCCCGAGGTTGTCGGGCCGGGTTCACTCCGCCCGACACTGGTGATCGGTCTTGGCGAGGCGGGGCTTCGTGCCATCCAGCGGTTGCGCTACGATCTCAGCGAGCGCTTTGGCCCTTCCGAAATGACACCGGCGTTTCGCGCACTGTACGTCGATACGGATCCGGAAACCTTGGGGGATGCAACCCGGGCGCGACCTGCGGAACGGATGGCTGCACTCAAAGACGATGATGTGTTTCCCACGCGGTTGCACAGGGCCGGGCACTATATGAAGCCCCGCTTGAACGGGCGAAGCCTGACCGAAGGTTGGTTCGATCCGCAGATTCTTTACAAGATACCGCGGACCCCGCTGACGATGGGTGTCCGTCTGTTTGGCCGCCTGGCGTTCTGCGATCACTATCGCCCCTTGATGGGCAAGATTCAGACGGAGTTGGAATTGGCGTTGTCAGAAGAGGCACTGGCACAGACTGAAGCGCGAACGGGTGTGCAACGCCGCACGAATCGGCCACGGGTCTACATTGTCACGGGGTTGGCCGGTGGCACCGGTGGCGGCATGTTCCTGGACATGGCCTATGCAGTGCAGACGCGACTGCGGCGCATGGGTTACGAGCAGCCAGAAGTGGTCGGCATCATGATTGTGCCACCTGCCGATCCCACCGTAACGGCGCAGCAGGCACTGGCCAATACCTATGCCGCGCTCACGGAGTTCAATCACTACTCACGACCGGATACCACATTCACGGCCATGCACGACGACCGGAATGGCAGCATCCGCGAGAAGGCTCCGCCGTTCACGCGGTGTTTCCTGGTTCCGGGTGCCCCGGTCAGCAGCACGATTGCCGCGGGGTACACACCGCTGGCCGGATCGCGAGGCCGCACACCCACGACTGTCGGTTACCCGGCGGCTCGCTCACGGCAGGGTACTTCCGGTTCCGACCGAATGCCGAAGCCGGGCTCACGGGTGATTGCCAGCGCCGACGCAGCGCGTGCCGAAGAACCTTCTACGCTCTACTCCGCGCTCAGGCCCTATGCCGACATCGCCGATCTGATTCGGTTGAACGCATTTACCCCAGTGGGCCGGCAGGCCGATGAGGCTCGGGTGGCACCCGAGACCGAACCTGCGATCGTGAACCTTTCGGTATTTGGGCTTTCCGGGTTTGCCTGGCCGCGGGGCGAGGTGGTGGCTCACACGGCGGCCGCGCTCTCGTATCGCGTACTGGGCCGATGGGCCACTCGGGATGTCATTCGGGCTCGCGAAGTGGTTCCGGCGGCTGCGCAGTCGAAGTGGTCGCAACTGGGACTCGATCCCGATACCATCCTTGGCCAACTCGAACGCCGCGTCGATCATGTTGTCGGTGGCAAGATCAATGAACAACTCACTGCGATGATCGAAGCGATCACACCGCGTGGCTGGTTGTCACGCTTGCCCGAGCCAGAGCGTGTGGCGCTGGCGCTGGATCGTGTGGTGAAGCTCTTGGGGCCGGCCGCATCGACCGGGAAGCGCCCAAATACACCACTCGAACAGGCCTTGTTCGAGACCGCCGTCGAAGCCGGAGCGGGCTTCTCACTTGATCTCCTGGCCCTGGTGCCGGTGCTGGTGGACGATCCGCAGTTCCGGCTGGCCGGGACGGAAGAACTACTCCGGCAACTCTTGAGCACGATCGACCGTTTGATTGCCCGGTTCACGCAATCGTCGACGGAGTTGGACATACAGGCACTGACGAGTTTCGAGTGCGTGTCGCAATACGCTCAGTACCAGAAAAGCATGCGCAAGCCCAGCGCGAGTGCATTCGCCGAAGCGCTGCAACGGTTCCCACATGCTCGCTTTCAGGCATTACTGGCGCGCACCCTGATGACGATCTACCAGACCATCCGTGAAGGGCTCGTCACGCGATTGAACGATGTGGCTGCCGCACGCCAGCAACTGGAAGCGGCCACACTCAAACCGGTATCGCCGGAGAATTTCCTGGAACAGAACTCCAGCAGTCGGCGATTGCTTCCCCAGGGTTG
>JBGTAO010000210.1:0-2511 GCA_041749835.1 Gemmata sp.
CGTTGCGTGCCCAACCCGCCGGCGGTCGCAGCCATCAGCATCTCGTGGCGCAGCACCCGCACCTTGGGAACGTAAGACTCGAACGAGGTGCCCAGAGTGATGGGAACGCCCGCATCGGCGAGCATGGCGGCGTTGCCCAAATAAGTGTTGAGCGTTTCCAGGCTTGCGCCGGCACGCTGCATCGTCGGGTGAACCACAACCGGTACGCCCGCTTTCTTCAGTTCGTCGGCCATGCGGTACGCTTCGGTTCCCAGTGCGATCACCGGCTTCAGCTTGAACTCGGCGGCAATCCGTAGCGCTGTCTGAATGTCGTCCTTGCGGTGGGCGGCGAAGTAAACCGGCATCTTCCCTTCCAGCGCGGGCAACAGGGCTTCGTGCTTGGGGTTCTTGGCTCCGGCTGGCTTCTTGGCCTGATAGGCTTGCGCCTCGGCGAACGCCTTCCGCAATAGTGCCGCCGTGCCCAGACGCGTGCTTGGCCCTTTCCCCTTATACGCTTCCTTGGGCACCTCACCGAGGTTCACCAGCAGTGCGGCCACGGGCTTGATGGCGGCGCTCTCGACGGTGGGGCCATCGGTGCGGAAAATCCCCGATTGCCCGGCGATCACATTCTGTCGGCCGGGAGTGGTGTGAATCGTCGTCACGCCGTTGGCCTGGAGGAACTCCAACAGTGGCTCACGCGGGTTGAAGCCATCGTAGACGCGCAAGTCGGCCTGGTTCGGATCGCTGAGCTCATCCTGATCCTGATCGGCCGGAATGTTCCACGCACCGGTTAGCCCGGCTACGCAAAACGGATCGATCAACCCGGGTGTGACTTCGGCGGCGTACAGGGGAATCGCACCCGGGGGCCGCTTCAGTTCTGCCGCAGAGCCAACCGCGGTGATCACGCCATCTTCGATAATGATCGCAGCATCGGTGATCGGTTCGCCAACTCCCGTGTGGAGTCGCCCGGCGCGGACATAGTAGTGCCCCGGTTTGCCCGCGATCGGGGCGTCGGGGCCGGCGTCCGGAGTCTTCACGGCAGCCGGTGGCTTGAGTGGCGCGAACGGAGCCGGCAGTTCCTGCGAATCGTTGGGCAGCGCGAAACCGCCGACCTGGTGCGTCCAGTCCCGCTTCGAACTTCGATCGAAGACCTTCTTGCCGTTGATGTAGGTCGCCAGCACCTGAGTGTACGCGCTGAACGGTGCGCCGCTGAGCACCACGAAATCGGCGTCTTTGCCCGCTTCGAGCGAACCCAGGCGGTGATCGAGATGCATCAGCTTCGCGGGAGTGAGCGTGAGAGCTTTGAGGGCAGCCCCTTCGCTGAGCCCACCGCGGACGGCGATGGAGCCGGTGCGGAGGAAGAAGCGCGATTCGGTGATGCTGTCGTCGGTGTTGATGGCCACGGGAACGCCGGCCTTGTCCAAAATGTAGGCGTTCTCCTCGAGCAGGCCGATCGTTTCAGCTTTCCCGCCGGGGCTGTCGATGAGGGTGAGCGAAGCGGGGATCTTCTTCTTCGCCAAGATGTCGGCGACGCGGTAGCCTTCGGTAGCGTGCTGCAACACGAGCTCGAAGCCAAACTCTTCCGCGATGCGAATGGCCGTCATGAGGTCGTCGGCCCGGTGGCAGTGGAAATGGACCGTGCGCTTCTTCTCCAGCACCTCGACGAGCGGTTCCAAAGTCACATCGCGGTCCGGCTTCTGACCGGCGTCCAGCTTGGCCTTGTACTCACGAGCTTTCAGGAAGGTTTCGCGTTGCAGAGCCGCCACTTTCATGCGGGTGAACGGCGCTTGCTGTTTGTTCTTGCCGTAACCCTTGGGGTTCTCGCCGTTGGCCATCTTCAGCCCACCCAGAACCTCGGTACCATCGGGCAGGCGGCCGTTGATGCGCATCTCTTCGACGGTGCGACCTATCAACTTCACGTAGAGCGTGCTACCGCCGATCACGTTGCCAGAGCCGGGCATGATGTTCGCGGTGGTGATGCCGCCAGCAAGGGCCATACGAATCCCGGGTTCGTCCGGATTGATGGCATCGAGGGCTCGCACGCCCGATTGCACCGGTCCGCTCATTTCGTTGCCATCGGAATTTGCGGCGACACCGGGCCGGCCCCAGAGGCCAATGTGCGAGTGCGTATCCACCAGCCCGGGAATCACAACCGCGCCATTCAGATCGATTCGCGTAATCCCGTCGCCCGGAGCGGCAGGTCGGAGTGCCTTCGCATTGCCGATCTGTTCGATCTTGCCATCGCGCACCAGCAGATAACCATTGGTGAGAACAGAACCGGGTTGATCACCGAGCCCCGTATGGATGATGGCGTTGAAATAGATGGTCGGGGGTGGGACGACCGGTGCGACCGGTGCGGCGGGTGGTTGCGATTGCCCCACCAGGCACAACGACACCGCAATCGACAGGGGAATGAGCCAGGCAGCGCAGTTCGTCCGGGACATGCCGACCTCGCAGGGGTAGAGAGCAGGAGATTCCGACAGGCTACCCAGTTGCAAACCCCCTGGCCAGCGATATATGATCCCGAATGTA
>JBGTAO010000211.1:0-3206 GCA_041749835.1 Gemmata sp.
GAAGTGAGGTCGCACATCGAGAAATGCCGTCAGAATCGGAAGGAGGGATTACCGAATTCGCCGTGCAAAACTCATCGCGGCTTCGGATGGGAATTCGGCAGAAGGGGCACCGAAAGTACGACAGGAGTGTGGGAAAGGACACCCTATGTGTTCAAGGATGCGAAGGGGGAAGTCACATACGTCGGCCGGGCCAGCGGCCCTGGTACGCCAGAGCAAGTGTTAAAAGACCGTCTGAAGAAGGGGCACGACCACTACAAGGACGGCATGACGCCCGAAATCGTCGATGTACAGCCCAATAAGCTTGCCAGTCAGGGGGCCGAGGAAGTCTTCCACCAAGGCTTTATTGATCAAGGCAAGAAGTTGACCAACGTGGACCCTCCCCTGAGCTACGACAGGGCTTCCCGCACCGAGAGTTCGCTACAGAAGCTCCAGGCCTTCTTTGACTACTACTATGGTAAGTAATTGCCGAGGTGCCGAATGGAGATGTTCATTTACTTCCCCCAACCGCTCGGCATTCCGAGGGATGAGATCGAAGACCTGTTGCAGGAGTACCTCGGTCAGAACGGAGAAGTGACGGGGGCTGGGGCTGGGGAAACCGGGTCGAATGTAGACTTGGAGGTCTTTGGTAATGCTCACGATCACGTCCAACCGATCAAGGGGCTGCTACGTCAGGCCGGAGTTCCTGCTGGTACGGTGATCGTGGTAGAAGATCAACGGTATCCGGTGGCCGAGTAGGTGGGGTCACCACTTCTGCATGAAGGACATCGGGGTGTCGGTGTTCCACCCCGGCGTCGATGGGACCCGCCGCCCAGGTTTTTCACGTCGAGTTTCGGTCGGTGAAATTCTGCAACGCCGGCCGGTTCAGGCCCGCTTCAGCACCTCGTAGATCGTCTGCATCGACAGGTTCAGTTCCTTCGAGATGTGGGTCGCCATGGTGAAGCAGGTGATTGACGGGTCACGCTGAATGGGAGATGCTCAGCACGTTCGGCTTGACCGCGTGCGAGTGAGCGACGGAGCGGAGTGAGGAGCGTTTGCTCCCGTTGAGGTGAGAATTCCGCAGGAGGCTGCGAGATGTACGACCCGGGTCCCGGTCGGTTTACCAGCGACGATCCGGCGGGCTTCCCGGCCGGCGACCCCAACCTGTACCGCTACGTCGGCAACTCGCCCACCAACGCCACCGACCCCAGCGGACTGTGGGTCTTGATCCCGAACACAGAAGAGGAGAAAGAGGCCTGGCAGGCATTGGCACATCGGGCCGGGACAACATTCCACTTCGAACGGTATGGAAAAAGTGGCGAGTTTCTGCATCTGGATGTGCGGATGGCGAAGACAGATCAAACGCGGGATGCCATTGTCTCTGAACTCCGCAAACTGGGTGTGGTGGGCCCGAACGACAAGGACCTCAAGACGGTCATGGACGCCATGTACGGCGTCGACATGGGGAAATCGAATGTAATTGTTCGGTTGACGGGTGATCCGCTGGCCCCCTTGCCACAAATGCCACAGGTGAAGATCCAGGATTATGGTTTGTATCAGGGGTTGGGGCAGGCCGAATTGTTGGTTGCTCAGGATCAACTTTTACTCGGAGCAGACGGGTGTCAACTCTATGCGGTCCACGGAGGGTTGCCAACACGCCTCCCCAATAAGCAGGTGTTGCTCCAGGAGGGCCTGGATGGACTATCAACTGCATCGTCCCGACCCGAGATCGGTTCGCCTGCACATTTCCAGATACAATTCCAAGGCTACATGCAGTCACTGGACTACCATACAATTTTGGATTTAGCGGGCATGTTGCCGCTGGTTGGCGAAGTTGCGGATCTATTTAATGCAGCACTTTACGCCTTGGAGGGCGATTACGCCAATTCGGGAATATCGCTTGCAGCAACCATTCCGTTCATTGGTTGGTCAGCGACAGGCGGGAAGTTGGCAAACAAGGTTGACAACCTCGTAGGTGTCCATCCCCATTTCAATACCAACCCCGGGATGGGACTGCCGCCCCTAGTAAGTATTGCCCCAGCCGCACCGATCAACCCTAAGATTTACACACAACTTGAGAAACAACTCGCTGATCCCAACGCGGGTCCGAAGTCGATCTTCAAGGCTCTGCGGCGTGCCGAAAAGACCCTGGAAGAACACAAAGCAAAGCTGCCGAGCCTGGAGCATAAGTCCCAGGTCGAGGGGACTATTCGTAACGTCGAGAGCCAGATCGAAACTCTCAAGAAGTTCATCCGCGATAAAGGTCTGACGGAGTAATTCAAAATTGGGGGCGGTTCATGAACTGGGAGCAGGTTGGCACCTACTGTGGCCGCGCCGTTTGGATAGCTCGGCTTGTAGAGTCTGACGCCGCCAGCGGAATTGGCAGCTTATGCGATTCGACGCTGCTGGTTGTGCTGAAGGCCGGGGCTGTCTCAGGGGCGAGCGGCGAGGCTCTGTTTCGCAGCTTTGCCGTGGCACAACCCCTGAGCATCTGCCTGTTCGGAGCAGATGCGGACGCGGCCTTTGACACACTTCTAGGGGTACTCAGTCGATTCTCGTCCGATGGCCACATTATGACGAAGCTGTGCCACGGAGAAACGTTCCAGGAGGGGCTGGACGACTTCCTGGGGTCGTCATGGCCATCTGAGGACCGCCACGACAACTGGACGCTCTGCCGCATCGTGGTGGTTGACAGTGGGGTCGATTACCTCTTCTACGTGAACCAAGCCAGGAAGATGCTCACGGTGTAGTCGGTCTTTGCCTTGCCACCACGGATGGGTGCGGTACGTGCTGGCCACACCCTCCTGTATCCCTCCCGTCCCTGACGGCAACTCGTTCCCGCTCCAGCCCATCGGGTCGGCCAGGGCCACGGATTGCCAACGTGATGGGAAGGTTTTGCCGCCGGAGGTCTACCCGCTACAGATGATCGCGCCTGCCGGCGTCGGCGTGTTGCAGAAGCCGGGCGACATCTTCAAGATCTCGGAAATCGAGGTGCAAAAAGGTCTGCCGGGACTCCTGCCAGGGGCGGGTACTCTCTCCTCTTCGACCCCCTTCTTTTCTTGTGGGACTCCTCACGCCCGCGTCTACGCCGCCACCCGCGACCGGTTGAGCACCTCGTAGACGGTCTTCCGACTCAGTCGCACTTCCTTCGAGAAGTGGGTCACCTTGGTGAAGCAGGTGATTGACGGGTTGGACTTCCCCACGAAAAACGGACACGAGGTTAAGGGTTA
>JBGTAO010000212.1:0-5425 GCA_041749835.1 Gemmata sp.
CCGCCGACGTAGCCGGTGGCACCAGTGACGAACAGCGTGCCGGGAGTCGGTTCCTGCGGGGTCACGAGACGACCTGCGTTCAAGTATTGGGAAGGACCAAACGGAGAAGCCATCCTGGCTCGGGGAGCAGTCGCACCCGCCCGAACCACCCCACGCGGATCACAACGCGCACATTCGCCCTGGCGAGGACTACGTTCAAGGGCCCGGCAACAAAGCGCCACGACCGCCGTAGCCGGAACAGTGCGATAAGTGTGCGCACACCGCCCGGCACGAGCGTGATGCCGTCGTCGTCCGCGACGAGATTCAGCGGCCGGCCGTTCACGAACCCGTCAAGACGGCCGGCCAGGATCAGTTTGGGGTTGGGCCCAGGTCGCGGGTGCGAATCTTCAGAGTGCCGCTGAACACCCACTCGGCGTGCTCCGCCTGCGGCCCAGTGCCGCTCGGGATTTTGACGTGCATATCGACGAATTCGTAAGCGATCTCCGCGTTCCGACCGGTCAGCCGTTCGTAAAGAGCGATCGCCAGATCAGGCCAGGTGTTTGTGTGCTGGGGGTTCACAGAAGCCTTTCGGTGTGAGAAGGGCGAGTTCGGCAAGCGGCGAATCCGTCTCGCTCAATGACATCAATCGCAAACAACCGCGAAACGGTGCGGCCCACAACTCACTGTCGGCAAGAGCATCAATCGATATCGCCAGCCGGTGCAGCTCGATATTGAGCGAAGGCGGGTCGTGAGTTGGGGCATCTCCATCGTAGACCGAGTCGAGCTGGAAACACAAATCAACACGAACTGAGAGTCTTGACGAGGGGCCGGCTCGAATTGAGTTCGGCAGCTGCCACGTGCCAACATCTTCAACTTTCACTGCCGACACGATGCTCGTGTTGTCTGACTTCCGCGGGAACGATTGTGAGCAGTGCGTACATCGTGTCCAGTGCCCCCACTGGGCATGCTCACCTGAAGCGGCTGTTCACACACTCTCAACCATCAATCTCGCGATATTCATGGCGCACAGGGATGACACGACTAAAGCGGGGAGGAATCGCTTGTGAATACGTGAGATTAGCACTCAGCGAGGTTCAAGGAGCGAGGTTTATGACTTCAGTCAACCGCAGCTCTCGCTCGCAATTAACAGCCGAATTTTATCTCGCGGCGGATTGGTCAAAGGCCCGCATGCGGCGTCTATGCATGAGGTAGCGACGGAAGGATTCTCGGGCTGGCGGGAGTGGTTCCCCTGGCCGGACATCTCCAATAGTCGCTACTCAATTCGAGGAAATCTCCGTGGCAGACATTGTTGACACCGCAGTCGCGGCTGGCTCGTTCTCAACCCTGGTAACGGCTGTGAAGGCGGCTGGTTTGGTAGACACCTTGAAGGGCCCGGGCCCGTTCACTGTGTTCGCCCCCACCGACGATGCTTTCAAGAAGTTGCCCGCCGGCACACTCGAGGCCGTGCTCGCTGACAAAGCCAAACTCACCGCGATCCTGACGTATCACGTCGTCGCCGGGAAGGTCATGGCAGCAGACGTTGCTGGTTTGAACGGCAAGACCGCCACGACAGTCCAAGGCGGCGGACTGGCGATCGACACCACAAATGGGGTGAAGATCGGTGGGGCCACGGTCACCAAGGCCGACATCGCTTGTAGCAACGGGGTGATCCACGTCGTTGACACCGTACTCATTCCAGCCTGACAGGGCCTTTCCACTCGTCCGGTCCGCCCTGATGTGGGCGACCGGGCAGACCCTCCAACATCGGCTAACCTCCCCGTGAGAACCAGACAATCCATGTAACTGTATCCCCACAGGAACCAACCCATGACACTGTTTGCATCTCTCCCCACTCTCACACAGTTCCAGTTCAACATCGTCGACAATATGTTCTCGTTGACCGTCGCCGCCATGGGCGCGGCGGCACTGTTCTTCTTCAGCGCCCGATCCTTGGTCGCCCCCAAGTTCCGGCCAGCTCTGATGGTGTCGGGCCTGGTGGTGGCAATCGCCTGTTACCACTACTTCATGATCCGGTCGAGCTGGCAGACCGCATACGCGTATGGCGACGGGGCGTTCTCCGCGACCGGGAAAGGGTTCAACGACTTCTACCGTTACGCAGACTGGATCCTGACCGTCCCCCTCTTGATGGTGGAACTGATTGCCGTCATGGGGTTGGCCAAGGAAGTTGCTCGCCCACTGCTGACCAGGCTGGTAATCGCCGCCGCGCTAATGATCGGCCTCGGGTACCCCGGTGAGGTGTCCCAGGATTGGAATACCCTGGTCATGTGGGGCGTCCTGAGCACCATCCCTTTCCTTTACATCCTTTACATTCTCTGGGTCGAATTGGGTAAATCGCTGAAGACGCAGCCGCCACAGGTTCGATCCCTGATCTGGACCTGCCGGGTGCTCATTCTCGTCACCTGGATGTTCTACCCCATCGCCTACGCGATCCGCGGGGATTCACTCCCCGGCGCGATCCCGGGCATCATCGCAGAAAAGTCCGGGATGGGCGTGGTCGGCACGCAGGTCGGATACGCGATCGCCGATATCGCGGCCAAGGCTGGGTTCGGGCTGCTCATCTTCTTCATCGCTCGGGCGAAGACCGAAGCGCTGACCGATGCGGAACGGGCAGAACAGGCCAAGGCCGCTTTCGCCGTCGCCTGACCTTGGTAACCCACTCACCCAGGCGAGTGAAGGACCCCACCCATGATCGGGATTCGCCGACTGATCAGGCCCGGCGTACCAGCCGACGCCTATTGGATGCAGGGGCTCGTGGGGGCCCTGCTCACTCTGGGGTTGTTCGCAGTCGTTCCCAACCACGCCCTGCCGATGGCTCTTGCCGTCCTGGTGGGGGTGGTCGGGATGCCACACGGCGGGGTGGATCATCTCACCGGCAGCGTGCTCCTGGCGCCCGTCGCCGGCCGTTACTGGCCCCTTGCATTTGTGACCGGCTACACATTGGTGATGGCCGTGGTGGTGGCTGGCTGGATCTGGTTTCCGTTGTTGATACTTGTGGGGTTTGTTCTCTTATCCGCCGTTCACTTCGGGATGGCGGACAACTCACCCCATACGCCCGGCGGATTGGCACTGACCATGCTCGAAGGTGGCATGGTTGTCTGGGTGCCCGCGCTGTTTCACCCCGCCGAATTCACCCGGTTGCTGACCTGGGTCGTACCCGGGAATAGGTGGCCGGAATACATACTGTTCGATCCGTCTTTACGTGCGGGGCTTTGTCTCGCACTTGGGATTACGGTCGCCCGGGCGGTCGGTTCATCTGCCTTTACGGCGATCCGTGTGGTCGGCTTCGCAGTCCTGTTCGCCGTCGCCCCGCCGCTGGTCAGTTTTGCGATCTACTTTTGTGGATGGCACTCGGTCGTTGAACTGACGCGACTCGCCCAGCATGCAGATCCGAGCGATCTGGTGACGGGGTTCGGTAAGGTCGTGATGGCGGCGGCCCCGCTTTCTGGGCTGGCCGTTCTTCTTGCAGTAATCGGCTGGGGTGTGATGTCCGCCGACGGCCCGCTCACTCCAGGGATTGTCCAGGCCGTTTTCGTGGGATTGAGCGTCGTGGCAGTGCCGCATATGCTCCTCCACCTGGTTACCGTGCGGCAGAACGTCAACCCGTTCACCACCGAGGGCCCGCGGTGAATCGATACGACTACATATTGGTCGGCGGGGGTCTTGCGAACGGGCTCCTCGCCCTCGCTCTCCGGCAATATCAGCCCCGGACAAGGGTCGCCATGGTCGAGGCGGCGGACCGTCTCGGGGGGAATCACACCTGGTCGTTTCACGAGGCTGACGTGCCGCCAGATGCGGCCACGCTGGTCGATCCGCTGATGGTCGCGACCTGGCCGGCTTACGAAACGCGGTTCACAGACCACAGCCGCATCGTTTTGTCGCGATACGCCGCGATTACCTCAGCCAGATTCGACGCGGTGGTTCAGGACGCAATCGTGTCGCGCGGGTGGGATTTGCGGTTGGGTACGCGTGCGGTCGAGGTGGGACCCGACTTCGTGACCCTCGAATCCGGTGAGCGACTAGCCGGCCGGTGTGTGATCGATGCACGCGGGCCGACCCAGTCGCACGACGGGTGCGGCTACCAGAAGTTCTTCGGGCTGGAGATCGAGACGGACGAACCGTGGCCAGACCACTTGCCCGTGGTGATGGACTCGCTCGTTCCACAGACCGACGGGTTCCACTTCGTCTACACGCTGCCGTTCACTGCGAATCGCGTGCTGGTGGAAGACACGTATTTCTCCGACACGCCGGCACTCGATCGGGACTCGGCCCGGAAGCAGGTGGAACGCTACTTGAGCGAGCGGATCGGCGGGTGGCGGGTGATCCGTGAGGAGTCCGGCGTGTTGCCGATGCCATGGCGTTCGGCACCACAGCTACCAAGGTCCGGACCGCTGGTTGGCGGGTACGCCGGTGGGTGGTTTCACCCCGCGACTGGATACTCGTTCCCGGTTGTCCTTCGATTCGCACTGGCGGTTGCCTCTGTGTCGCCTGAAGACGCAACTCGGGCCACTGTCGCGCTGGCCCGGCGGCTCCGCTTCCAATGGCGGTTCGCCAGGTTCCTGAATCTCCTGCTGTTCCGGCTCGTCGCGCCCGAGGCCCGCTGGCAGGTGTTTGCCCGGCTATACCGAACGCTTCCGCCATCCGTACTGGCCCGGTTCTACGCACTGGAATTCTCGACTGCCGACGCTGCCCGGATAGTCGTCGGTCGCCCCCCACGGATCGATCTGCTCCGCCCTCTCCGTCGCCCCAGGAGCAACACATGGTTATCACTCAGCCCCTGATGACAGCCGTTCATATTCCACCGGCACCCGCTGAACCAGACCCGCTGGTCTCGCTCGTGCGGTCGATCGCTCCGGCTCCCGTCGGTGTGTCGCAACCGTTCTGGGAATCGGCTCTCGCAGGACCGGTCCGCGAGTTCCTCTCTCGTCCTGGGAAGCGTTTTCGAGCCCGACTCCTCGAGTTGTCCTGGCAGGCCGCGGGCCGAACCGATGCGCCGCCTGCCACGCTACCGCTCGTCCCGGAGTTGCTGCACGCTGGGTCGCTCATCGTGGACGACATACAGGACGGTTCGCGGCAGAGACGCGGCCGGGCCGCGCTTCACCACATAATCGGGGTGCCGCTCGCATTGAACACTGGCAACTGGCTCTACTTCTGGCCCTTATCGCTGATCCGCGAGCTGGGCCTGCCTGCCGCGGCGGAACTCGACCTGCACCGTCGGATCGCGGATACCTTGCGACGGTGTCACGAGGGCCAGGCGCTCGACCTTGCGGGCAGAGTGGGCGAGTTGCACCCGTCCGAGATCTGCGGGGCAGCGCTTGCGATTAGCGTAGGGAAGACGGGCAGTTTGATGTCACTGGCCGCAGCGCTCGGGGCGGTCGCCGGCGGGGCCGACGGCGACACGGTGAACGCGCTGGTCACCTTCGGGGAA
>JBGTAO010000213.1:0-4034 GCA_041749835.1 Gemmata sp.
CGGCAACTGATGTCAGCGCCGGATTGATTTCCCGATTGTCATTGCAGCAGGGTCACACTTTGAGCGATTTGAACTCGCGGACACAGCTGCTGATGGCCAACTCAGTTGGCAATCGCTCGATGCTCGACGCGCCAAAGAAGCCCACAATGCCGGTGGTGTGATCGAGTACAAAACGGACATCCGAAGGCTCGGAAATCGGCCCACCGTGGCAAAGCACGAGGATGTCCGGATTGATGGCTTTCGCAGCATCGGCAAGTTCTTGTACTCGTTGAGCTGCGGCAGATAGCGTGAGAGCAGTCTGCGCGCCAATGCTTCCTTTGGTCGTCAGCCCCATGTGGGGGATGAGGATATCGGCACCGGCCTGTGCCATCTTCTCGGCTTCTTCGGGCGTGAACGCATAAGGACACGTGAGCAGGTCCAACTCGTGGGCCAACCCGATCATCTCCACTTCTTTCTGATACCCCATTCCCGTCTCTTCGAGTCCGAGCCGGAACGTACCATCGCACAAGCCGACTGTTGGAAAATTCTGAACCCCACTAAACCCTGCATCACGAACATCGAGTAGAAAGCGCTTCATGACCCGAAATGGGTCGGTTCCGCAAACGCCCGCGAGCACTGGCGTGCGCTCCACAACCGGCAAGACTTCGCGTGCCATCTCCATCACAACCTGGTTTGCATCGCCGTACGGCATCATCCCTGCGAGTGATCCCCGCCCGGCCATCCGAAAGCGACCAGAGTTGTAAATAATGATGAGGTCGATCCCGCCCATTTCGGCGCACTTGGCCGACAATCCTGTACCCGCTCCACCACCAATGATGGGCGTCCCTGCTTTCACCTGGGCTCGGAACTGGGCGAGGATTTCGGTGCGTGACATCGGGAACCGTTGTGAGTGAGTGGTAACAGTCTGGGAGAGGTCTCAACAGCAATGTGCCAGGGCGTCCTCTGCGGAACGGCCGCAGTGGGCTACGACTCTCGCGGTGTTGGCGGTGGAGTGGGATTCGCTGGATGCTCATGAAGTTGCTGGTGAGGCAACGGAACACTCTCTGAGTTGGCTGGGGCTCGCGATTCAACCTGATTTAGCAATTCTTCCAGTAGCTTCTCGGCTTCATCTGGTTCCTGATGCAGACGGCTCGGCTTCGGTTTGGGCTCGCCGCGCCAAAGGTACAGCACCAGTTCGCCAACCGCCACAAATGCGAATCCCCAGACCGCCATGAGCAGGGGGATGCGATATTGGATCGACTTGGCGAGCGAACCATCCTGATCTGTTGCACCAATGGCATCGCCCGTGGCATCTCGAACACCTGGCGAAGCGACTAACCACATCGTTGCCAGTTGCGCGAGGAAGTACCCGATGATCCCCAGGACAATTGCCGTCAGTATGCCATTCCAGGCAATTCGCCGAAACACGGGTTTCATGCTGTTCACTCTGGGGTTGGTTCTGGGAACACTGTGGTAACATAACATGGAAATGCTCTGCACTCTTCCAGTATGAGGGTGTTCCGTGTCAGTTCTTTTGATTGGTACGCTCGATACAAAAGGGACCGAATATGCTTATGTTCGCAGGCAAATGACCGCCGCTGGCGCTTCTGTGCTGGTAGCAGACATTGGTGTTCTAGTTCCGCCGTCGTTTCAACCAGATTATTCCCGAGAACAGGTTTATTCGTCAATCGGTGTAGACCCTATTGCGTTGAAAACTGCCAATGACCGCGGGAAGGCTGTCTCCAGGGCGTCCCAGGCCGCCGCTCAGTTCGCCGTAGAGCTTTATCGCACGGAAAAGTTGTCGGGAATCATGGCACTGGGTGGGTCTGCCGGTACGACAATCGGGACAGCCGCCATGCGAGCGGTACCACTCGGCGTGCCCAAGCTCATGGTGAGCACGCTGGCCAGTGGTCAGGTCCAGCCCTATGTCGGTACTCGCGATGTCATGATGATGAACTCGGTGGTCGATATCGCCGGGGTCAACCGCATCAGCCGACAGATCCTGGATAACGCATCGGCTGCAATGGCCAGCATGTCACAAGCCTATCTCCAGCGATCGCAGGCACCCAAAACGAATGACGACAAACCCGTGATCGCCGCAACGATGTTTGGGGTGACAACGCCGTGTGTCGAACTCGCCCGACACCAACTCGAAGCCGCCGGCAACGAAGTGTTGGTCTTTCATGCTACTGGCAATGGTGGCCGCACAATGGAGGAACTCATCCGTGATGGCTTCATTGCTGGCGTGCTCGACATAACCACGACAGAACTGGCTGATGAACTCGTCGGCGGTGTGCTGTCGGCCGGACAAGATCGCTTGACTGCTGCAGCCATCAAGAAGATTCCTCAAGTGATCTCGGTTGGCGCGCTCGATATGGTGAATTTCGGTCCGCCGGAAACCGTGCCGGGTCGGTTCGAGGGCCGGCGCTTTTACCAGCACAACGCTACGGTCACACTGATGCGAACGACACCGGAAGAAATGGACCAGTTGGGCAAAGAGATTGCCCAGAAGGCGAGCGCGGCGAATGGGCCCACTGCGGTCATGATGCCACTTCGAGGCGTCTCGGCAATCGATGCCGAGGGGAAAGCCTTCTGGTGGCCCGAAGCGAATGCCGCATTGAAGCAGAGCATCAGAAACTGGATTGCACCCGATGTCGAATTCATCGAACTGGATTGCCACATTAACGATCCTGCGTTCGCGACAGCCTGTGCCGAGAAGCTGATGCAGTTGATGCGGGCCGGAAAACGCTGATCGAGCAGAACGGGCGAGCGGGTGTGCTCGCCCGCTCTTTCAACGCGCGGGCTACTCTTTGGGTAACGCTTTTCCTTGAGTCGTCTTGATACCATCACGCGGCAACGAGAGCACCTTCCAGCGAAAGCCAGGGCGAAGGTCTTTCGTCCCGAATGAGGTGATTTTCAGATCGCCTTCGGAATCAACCGTGGGGGTGATGCTGAACGAGCTCCCTTTCCAGGTTCCCATGACCAGGATTTCCTTGGTGAAGTCCACCTTCGGAGCATCGGTTATACCCCAGGCTTTTGTCAACTTGTCCCAGACTTTTTGAGAGACCACAACCCCATTCGCAGGCATCTCTTTCTGAAGCGCTTCATCCTCAAGTGAACCAGCCAACTCAACCGTTCGCTTGGGCTTGGGTTCATCGCCGTAAGTTGATGGAATGGTCGCCACAAGAAGTGTGAAAGCCACCAGTGTTCGCAACATTGTTTCTCTCCAGATTGGGAAGGAACTGCCCGCAAATACAGACGGGAGCCATGAGGCTCCCGATTGACTCTCCTGGAATTTTGATGCGCACCGATCTTCAGACACAAGCGAACTTATTCTTTCGGCAGCGCTATCCCATCAACCGTTTTGACACCTTCACGGTTCACCGATTTGATGGCATAGCGAAACCCTGGCCTAAGATCGCGTGTTGCAAGCCCCAAGATCTTGAGGTCGCCCGACTCGTCCAGCTTGGTGCTGAGATTCAATCGACTGCCAACGGTAGTGGCGATCACCAGGATTTCTTTATCGAAATCGACCTTGGGTGCGTCCTTGATGCCCCATGCTTTTGCCAGCTTCTCCCAGGCCTTCGTTGAGACGATGACATTTCCAGGAGGCGTTTCCTTCATGAGTGCCTCGTCGCCAATTGAAGCAAACAGATCAACCGTGGGCTTCTTCTCCTTGTCTTGACTGTATCCCGCTGATCCACAGACCAACAGGAACGCAAGGGACCAAAGCATCTGCCACTTCTGGATCACGGGAGAGCCCTCGAGGGATGGCTGAGGTGAGAGTGCAGCAACAGCACCCGCTTCTGCGGGATTACTGTATCGGAGCAATTCGCATCGGAACAGTAGCCAGGCGTCACGGGAGCCGGCGCGACAGCAACTCGAACCTCCTGGTATTTTTGTAGGAACCGTTGCCGCATTCGATCGGGTGCCGGAAAATGCGGCACAACGCAATCTCTCCGGAATTGCACGACTCTGGATCTACGAACTCACGGGAGCCTCTCCATGAAGATCGGAATGAACCTGCTGCTTTGGACCGGAAACGTCACGAGCGA
>JBGTAO010000214.1:0-4478 GCA_041749835.1 Gemmata sp.
GTGAAAGCAACGAGGCGAGGAACACCTCCGCCGCAAAAGATTCCACTTCGTCTTCTAAACAACTTCGGAAAAAAACGAGTCGAATCGTGGCAGCCGATCCGGTCGCAGTGAGCCCCATGCCACTGCCCGCATCAAAGATGCTGCTGGCAGGATCGTGAATGAAATCGGTGGAAACGACTTCATCTTGCGTGTAACCAAGCATGCCCTTCAAATAGGTTTCACTGGCACGTTTCATCGCCGCGCAGATCTCTTCGTAGCTGGTATCTTTCACGGTTTTGAGAGTGAGATCGACAACCGAAACCGTCGGTGTAGGAACACGGAAGGACATGCCCGTCAGTTTCCCTTTCACCTCCGGACAGACAAGCCCGACAGCCTTCGCGGCACCGGTTGTGCTGGGAATGATGTTGATGGCCGCCGAGCGACCACCTTTCCAGTCCTTGGCGCTAGGGCCATCAACGGTTTTTTGCGTCGCAGTGTAACTGTGCACCGTGGTCATCAGTCCTTCTTCGATCCCGAAGCCTTCCTTCAATAACACATGAACCACTGGTGCCAGGCAGTTCGTTGTGCAGCTTGCGTTACTGATTAAATGGTGCGCTTTGGCGTCGTACTTCTCTTGATTGACCCCCATGACGACCGTCAGGTCTTCATTCTTGGCCGGCGCGGAGATGATGACCTTCTTGGCACCCGCGAGAATGTGGCCGTACGAAGTTCGGTTGGGATCGATTTCATCGGTGCCGGCTGTCTCTTTGCTCTTCCAGACCTTCTTGGAACACTCGGTAAACAACCCGGTGCATTCAATAACGTATTCGACGCCAAGCTTGCCCCACGGGAGCGCGGCCGGCCCTTCGCGTACTGCCAGGCACTTGATTTCGTGGCCATTCACAACAAGTGTGTCGTCATCCTTTGCGGAAGCCGACGATTTCTTGCTACTGACTTCGCCTTGAAACTTGCCTTGAGTCGAGTCGTACTTCAAGAGGTACGCGAGATTGTCGGCAGGCACGAGATCGTTGACAGCAACAACATCCAGTTCCTTGCCGAGGTGGCCCTGCTCGACCAGCGCCCGAAACACTAACCGCCCAATACGACCAAATCCGTTGATCCCAACCTTGACACCAGCCATCTCCTGTGTCTCCCCATGAGATCAGATTCCGGCGAATCGCAACCAACGGGGCGCGTGTGCCGGAGCCAATTCAGGGTTACGGTATCAATATGGAGGACGGTTTCCACCCCATGCGCAATCGTCAACTCTGCCGAAGGAGAACCAGGACGAGCAGCAATAAGGAAAGCAGCAAACCAATCACAGTCGGAATCAGCCATCGCGGGATCGTTAAGGCATCCAACGGCGTTTGGGGCGAGTCCACCACTTGCTGAAGTACGATTGATTCACCATCTTCATCTAGCCAAAGTTCAGGATGCACCTCAGGAGAATCGACTTCTTGAACCACATCACGGATAGTTGTGCGGTTCAATGTTGGCGTCGTGATGACAAAGGGCCGTAGTAAGTTCTGCACCTCGGATGCCGATTGCGGGCGATCCGCTGCCGATTTCGCCATGAGCCGCTCGACGATCCGAGCCAACAGTCGAGGTACTTGAGAGTTCAATTCGAGAATTGGTACCGGATCGAGTGTGCGTTGGCGGCGAATCTTGTCTTTCGATGTACCACCGGGAAATGGCGGTGTTCCCGTGAGTGCAAAGTACAACGAACAGCCCAATGAATACAGATCGGTGTGAGGCCCAACATCGGTGGCATCGCGGGCTTGTTCCGGAGCAATGAAGTCCATCGTACCAACGATGTACCCTCGTCCACCCACAACTCGGGGGTCTTCCGGCAGTGGTTCACCTGGAACCATCGCCAACCCAAGATCGAGAATCTTGGCACCACCCGGAGGTGTGATCATGATGTTCGCAGGCTTCAAATCCCGATGGATGATGCCCAGTTCATGGAGGCTCGACAGCCCTGCAGCAACTTCAACAAAAACTCTGGCTGCTGCTCCTGCTGCGAGGCGGCCACCCCTCTCGACAAGCTGCCGAACCGTCCGACCTGGAACAAACTCCATCGCCAGATAGTGAACTGAGTCTGCTTCGCCGTCGTTGATCGTCCGGGTGACATTGGAGTGAACGATCCGTTTCCCCAGCGCGATTTCCCGTTGAAATCGCAACAACATTCGTGGTTCTTCCTGCGCCAAACGATCGGGGAGTACCTTCAATGCCACAAGAACATCATCGCCTAGTTCTTCAGCCATTCGGGTGTCTCGGGCCAGGTACACCGTCCCCATCCCACCCCGGCCCAGTGGGGCCAGGATGTGATAAGGCCCCACGACAAGACCTTGCCAGCGACCATGAAGGAGCATCCCGGCCTGGTATTTTGTCAAATCACCAGAGCGAATCAGAGCTTCCGCCACAGCTTGCGCGGACCGGTTCTGAGTGCTCGCTAACACCCGGTTCAATGGCAATTGTTCGATCAGCCGGCTTTGCAGCACGATCTCGACAAATGCTTCGAGGCTGAGTTCGGAGCGCGTCATGAAGAAAATGATATCGGACTGGCAAGCTGATCGAGAGCACGACGGGACGCTGCAACCAGTTCAAGGCGAACGCAACTCCCATTCGGGAATAGCAAACCAGCACTTTTATCTGACACTGGCAGGGGTTCGGAAAATGAACCGTGAACCTGATCACATCCTGTTTGCCGGAGCAGTTCGACGATGGAATCGCTCCGGATACCGCCGCCGGGCAGCACCTCAATGCGATTCCCAGCCAGCTTCTGGATCTGCCGCAATCGAGGTGCACCTGCCAAAGCCGTCGCCGCTCCGCCGCTGGTGAGAACTCGCGTGAAGCCCAACTCCACTAACGTTTCAAGAGCCGATTCTGGCACCGAGGTGCAATCGAACGCCCGGTGGAACACCACGGGTCGGGTTCCACTCGCAGCGATGAGCTGTTCGCACCCACTGCGGTCAATGGTGCCATCGCGCTTGAGCGCTCCCAGCACAAAACCAGTTGGCTCCAACTCACCCAGCACCACGATATCTCGCGCCATTACATTCAGTTCAGCCGCGGTCGAGATGAAGTCGCCCGGCCGCGGTCGAATGAGGCACAAGATTGGCAAAGTCGTCGCTGCACGCACCGCCGAGTAAAGGCCCACCGATGGTGTTAAGCCACCGAGATCGCGGGCACAACAGAGTTCGAGCCGGTCTGCACCGCCCTGCTCTGCAATCACAGCATCGGCGACCGATTCAACACAGACCTCGAGCAGATAGTGCCGGCCACGGCCGCTGTGAGGCTTGTCTGCCATTGATGGCATTTACTTCTTACTCGGTGGTGCCTGATGACTCACCTTTTCGGCTGCCGCGAAGACACGCATCAAGTTTCCACCGAGAATCTGATGAATGGCTTCTCGGCTGTATCTTCGATCGAGTAGCACCTGCGTGAGCAATGGATATTGCGAGACATCCGCCATCTGTCGGGGTAGCTTCGTGACTCCATCGAAATCGGAACCAATCCCCACGTGATCGATCCCGGCAATCTTCACGATGTGATCAATGTGATCTGCGATGGTGTGGACATCGCCCGGAGGATAGTCGTTGTCCTTGGCCCAAGCACGGATCGCTTCACGATACTTGGTTTCGTTGTCCGGGAATTGCTTTTTCAGATCGCGTGCGACTTCGAACATCTTCCGCATGGCTCGGGCAC
The DNA here is from genome assembly GCA_041749835.1 of Gemmata sp. GTDB lineage: Bacteria > Planctomycetota > Planctomycetia > Gemmatales > Gemmataceae > Gemmata. The sequence continues at coordinate 3,688 of JBGTAO010000214.1, forward strand.
CTTCGGGCACGATGAACCCCGAGAAGAAGTTCACCATGACGACCCCGCCATTCGCCTTGACAAGCTTGAGCACATCATCGGACACGTTGCGAGGATGGTCCGCAACTCCACGCGCGGAGGAGTGCGAAAAGATGACCGGTGCTCGGGTCACTTTCAACACCGCTTTCATCGTTTCATCGGAGACGTGCGACAGATCGACGAGCATGCCAAGCCGGTTCATCTCCAGTACGACTTCTTCCCCAAACGCTGTCAATCCGTTTGCACGCGGGGTATCGGAACATGAGTCGGCCCAGGCGAGCGATTCCGAATGTGTCAAAGTCATGTATCGCACGCCAAGGCGGTAGTAGTTCCGCAAGACGGGAATCGAATCTTCAATGCTGTGGCCACCTTCAATGCCAATGAGGGAAGCAATCTTGCCGGCCTTGCGGATCCGCAGGATATCGTCCGTGCCCGAGGCCATCTCGAAGGTGTCAGGATACCGGCGAACCATCTCGTGGATCACATCGATCTGCTCCAGTGTCGTCTTGATCGCACTCCCCTTCTTGCCAGTTGAAGCGGGGACATACGCACTCCAAAACTGTGCGCCGACATTCCCCCGCTTGAGTCGTTCGATGTCTGTGTGGAACTGTTTCTGGGGTTTGTTGAGATCGATATTCAGAAACGACGGACCGTCTTTCGTGCGGAGTTCCCAAGGTAAATCGTTATGTCCGTCGATCAGTAATGCATCCTGGTGAATCCCACGAGCTTTTTCCCCCAACGTGACATCACCCACACGCTTGGTCATTGGCTCA
>JBGTAO010000215.1:0-2237 GCA_041749835.1 Gemmata sp.
TTCACCACCACGCGCACGCCGTTGGCCGACACACCCGCAGATCTTTCCGATGCCTCGCTCAAGGGGTTGGAACTCAAGCCCACTTTGGAGAACACGCTTCTCCTTTATGACAACAATCAACTCGGGGTTCGCTTCCTGTATCCGCGTGGTTGGCGTGTCGGTACCGTGCAAGGAAAGCAGGTGACCCTGGACCACGCCGGCGGAGCGGGTGTGCTCATTACAGTCGAACCCACGGCCACATTGCCCACTGCCGAGGAGTACCTGAAGGAAGTCACGGCCTTCTTGCAAAAACAGAAGGCTCAGGTTGGTGCCACGGAAGCGCCGACCCGTGTCCGGGCCGAGCCGGTGCAACTCGATCGCTTTGCGATCAATGCCGCCTTCGGTCAGGAGGGAGCACGGCTCGAATACGCGGTCTTGAAACAAAGCGATGGCGGCGTGACAGTCGCCGCACGGATTCCCAAAGATGACGTGACTGTACTGAAACCTCAGTTCGAACGTATTGTCCGCAGTCTCGCCATCACCAAGAAAATCCCGAGTGGGAAGTAACGCTGCGTCCTAGCTTCACATTTGTAACCGACTGTGACCGGGTGCATTAGCACCACACTCGTCGCGTTCCGCTTTGGCCTGTTCTGTTCCGAGATCTCGCCCTATAGTTCCCGCGGTAACATCTGGGCAAGCTGAGGGACTGACAGTGGCCGGGTTGCGGGTACTGGTAGCAGCAAGTGAAGTAGCAGGCTTTGCCAAAACCGGCGGCTTGGCCGATGTCGCAGCGGCGTTGCCGGCGGCGCTGGCGCGGCATGGGCATCAAGTCGCCATCATGATGCCGTATTACAATGCGGTGAGGCGGGCTGCGGTTCCGGTCGAGCGCACCGATATTGTGCTCCCCGTGCCAGTCGGCGGGCGGGTGTTGGCTTGTCGGCTGTTCCGCTCGAAGTTACCCAATAGTGATGTGCCGGTCTACCTCGTCGAGCATCAACCCTTCTTCGAGCGCGACGACCCCGCCAAAGGGCGGAGTCTGTACCAGCAATCCATGTGGGGTGGCTACAAAGCCGATTACCCCGACAACGCTGAACGCTTCACCTTCTTCAGCCGGGCGGTGCTCGAACTCGTCCCGCACCTGGGCTTCACGCCCGACGTCATTCATGCCAACGACTGGCAAACCGGTTTGGTTCCGGTCTTCCTGGCAGAGGCATATCGACAGCAGCCCGGCTACCAGCGTACCCGCTCGGTGTTCACGATCCACAACATCGCCTATCAGGGCATGTTTGGCCGCGATGTGATGAACCTCACGGGGTTGCCCGGCTGGCTCTTCAACCACAACCAACTCGAGTTCCACGGCCACTTGAATTTCATGAAGTCGGGCATTGTCTATGCCGATGCCGTCAACACCGTGAGCCCCACGTATGCCCGCGAGATCCAGACCGCGGAATTCGGCTGTGGGCTCGAAGGCTTACTGTCCGGCATTCACGGCAAGCTCAGCGGAATCGTGAACGGTTGCGATTACGAACACTGGGACCCGAAGAACGATCGGCACCTCGCAGCGCCGTACACCGCGGCAACCGTGCACACGAACAAACCGCTGTGTAAAGCCGACATGCAACGCCGCTTCCACCTACCCGAGGAACCCGACACGCCCGTGCTGGGCATCATCGCCCGGCTGGTGAGCCAGAAGGGAATCGACCTGGTGATGAGCGCCGCCCCGGGGCTCCTCGATCTGGGTTGCCAGATTATCGTGCTCGGCGATGGCGACCGCGAATTCCACGATCAGTTGCAAGCCTTCCGCGACAAGCACCCCGATCGGGTCGGCATCTACCTGGGCTTCAACGAAGGGCTCGCACACGTCATCGAGGCCGGGGCCGATCTGTTCCTGATGCCAAGCCGCTACGAACCGTGTGGGCTGAACCAGATGTACAGCCTCCGTTATGGCACGCCACCAGTGGTGCGCCGCACCGGCGGGCTTGCCGATACCGTGATCAGCGCGACAGCCGAGAATCTCGCCGATGGCCGGGCCACGGGTTTCTCCTTCAACGATTACACGCCGAGTGCGCTGTTCGAGACGGTGAAGTGGGCGCTCACCCTGTACCGGGAACGGCCCAAGGACTTCCAGCAAGTGATTCTCACAGCGATGAATCAGGACTGGAGTTGGGACCGCAGCGCCGCGGCATACGAAGCGATGTATCGCAAAGTGCTGGGTCAGTAGCGGTGGTGGTTGGGAGCGCGCGGCCGGGCCGGCGTAA
>JBGTAO010000216.1:0-3250 GCA_041749835.1 Gemmata sp.
ATCGATGTTCAGTTCGAGCGTGGCTTCGTCTCCGAGATGCGTCTTCATCCCCGTGTGCTTCGCTTCGTCTGGAGCAAGATCCGCGACCTGCGCCCGTTGCCTCGGGTCGTGGTCGAGGGCGAACCGGAACAGATACGGACATTCTTGGGGTTTGATGTTAACGAGCCACTCCCGGAAGGGTTAGCGAACCTCGTTTCGGCGTTGCGAACCACCGAATTCGGAATCGAGGACGATGCGTTGTTCCCGCAGGAGTTGACCGATCCGCAAAGCTGGCCACGGCTCGATGAACTCGATGTTTCGGGGCTACGCTTTGGTGATCGACGGGCCGCGGAGTTGTTGCGAATCGAAAGTTTTCCCAGGCTGGCGGATCTCGATCTCTCGGGTAACGAACTCACCGATGCAGCCGTGGTGAATTTGCTGGCATCAGGTTTGCCCCAGCACTTGAAGCGGCTGATTCTAGGTGGCAACCCGATTGGCGATCAGGGCGCGATCGAACTCGCCGATCGGTGGCCGAGAGCGGGCAACGACCGGCTCGAACACCTCAACCTGCGCTTCACGAACATTGGCCCTCCCGGTCAGCAAGCCCTGTTAGCACGCTTTGGTGGAAGAATCGATCTGTTCTGATTCCACCCGGTGCGAGGCAAGCCCATCGCGTTGACGTGAAACCTGAATTTCGTAAAGCAATACTCAGTAATATCCTCCACACCAATGCTCCCCAAGAGACGATGACCCAGCCGGCCCGAACTTTCGCGCCGTTCCCTGCCCCATTCGGGTACTGGGTTCCACCCGGCTCGGCTGCGCTACTCGATTCTCTCAGCGACTTCAGAGAGGCGTTCGCACGGCTCGGTCGGGCCGTCATGGTGGTTCGCGCCGAACACGGGTTGGCTCTCGGGTCGGGCGGCTCCATCACGCTGACTCCGGATTCCTCTCCACCACCGTCGGCGCTCCCGGTCGCGGCATACCTTCCGCCGTTGTTGCCCGAATCGCTGGGCGATCCGACGTTTCTCCGTGATCATGGCTTGCGCTACCCGTACCTGTGCGGCGCGATGGCCAACGGCATTGGCTCTGCCGAGATCGTGGAAGCGATGAGTCGGGCCGGCATGCTGGGCAGCTTCGGCGCGGCGGGGCTTTCGCAGGAACGGATCACGCAGGCGATCGATCGCCTGAAGTCCAGCCTTGGCTTGTCACCGTTTTGCGTCAACCTGATTCACAGCCCGAACGAACCCGCTCACGAGATGGCGACAGCGGAGTTGCTGCTATCCCGCGAGGTGCGCCTGGTCGAGGCGTCGGCGTACCTGGATCTGACACCGGCGATTGTGCGCTACCGTGTGGCCGGGCTCACACCCGCTGGCCCTACGAACCGCGTCATTGCCAAGGTTTCGCGGGTTGAAGTTGCCACGAAGTTCCTGAGCCCGCCGCCGGAGCGCATGCTGCGCGAGTTGCTGGAAGCCGGGCACATCCGCGAAGTGCAGGCCATGCTCGCGGCTCGCTTACCGGTTGCCGACGATATCACTGTGGAAGCGGATAGCGGCGGGCATACCGATAACCGCCCAGCGATCACGCTGCTGCCGACGATCATTGCTCTCCGCGATCGCTTGCAACATCAGTATCGGTATACAACGCCTCCGCGTGTGGGCTTGGCGGGTGGCATCGCAACTCCGGCCTCGGTGGCAGCGGCCTTTGCCATGGGGGCGGCCTTTGTTGTCACCGGCAGTGTGAACCAGGCGTGCGTGGAATCGGGGAGTTCGGACGCGGTGCGGAAGATGCTCGCCGAGGCCGGCCAGCCCGATGTGACGATGGCCCCCGCCGCCGATATGTTCGAGATGGGTGTGAAGGTGCAGGTGCTCAAGCGGGGCACCATGTTCCCGATGCGAGCCGCGAAGCTCTTCGAGCTTTATCGGGCGTACCCCAGTTGGGAAGCGATCCCGGCCGCGGAGCGTGTCCAGATCGAGAAGACGTACTTCCGCGCCACCTTCGAAGAGATCTGGGCGATCACCAAAGAGTTCTTCGCACGCCGCGACGCCACACAGTTGCCCAAGGCCGAATCGGACCCCAAGCACCGCATGGCCCTGGTGTTTCGCTGGTATCTCGGGCTTTCGAGCCGCTGGGCCAACAGTGGTGAACCGGGGCGACAGCTCGACTACCAGGTCTGGTGCGGCCCGGAGATGGGCGCGTTCAACGAATGGGCCAAGGGTTCGTTCCTTGAAGCACCGCAGAACCGAACGGTGGTTGCGGTGGCCCGGAACTTGCTCTACGGGGCTTGCGTGGTCTTGCGTCGGCAGGCGTTGCGGCAAGTGGGGGTTCACTTGTCCGACGAGTACTTCCCGGTGGAACCACTGTCGCTGGCGGATATCGACGCCCGGCTCGCGTGAACCCTGAACACGCACCACGAATCGCGGAGCAACAGAACAACGATGAGTGATCCGACCCGAATGGAGACCGATCAGCGACAACCGACCAAGTCCGGCATTCCGGATTCGGCGATGGCGATTGTCGGGATCGGGTGTCTGTTCCCCAAGTCGGCTGGTCCGGGCTTCTTCTGGGCGAACGTGAAGCAGGGAACTGATTGCATCGACGAAGTGCCGGCGACCCACTGGAACCCCGCCGACTACTTCGACGCCGACCCGAAGAAGCCGGACATGACCTACGCCCGGCGCGGCGGCTTTCTCGATGTCATCGATTTCAACCCGCTGGAATTCGGAATTGCCCCGCGTGATATCGAAGCAACCGACACCACACAACTGCTCGGGCTCGTCGCCGCCAAACAAGCACTGACCGACGCCGGAGTGGTGCTCACCAATCCGCCCACGGCTCCGGCGAGCAAGCAGGTCGATCGCAATCGCGTCTCGGTGATCCTGGGTGTCACGGGAACGCTTGAACTCGTAATTCCGCTCGGTGCGCGGCTGGGGCATCCCAAGTGGAAGCGAGCGATGCAGGCCGCAGGCATCCCGGAAGCACAAATCGCCGATGCCGCCGAGCGGATCGCCGAGAGCTACGTTCCCTGGCAAGAGAACAGCTTCCCCGGGTTGCTGGGTAATGTCGTTGCCGGGCGGATCGCAAACCGGCTCGATCTCGGCGGCACCAACTGCGTAGTCGATGCAGCGTGTGCCAGTTCGCTCTCGGCGGTGCATCTGGCGGCGCTAGAACTGCAAACCCATCGTGCCGATGTCGTCGTCACCGGCGGTTGCGATACGTTCAACGACATCTTCATGTACATGTGCTTCAGCAAGACCCCGGCTCTCTCGCCGAG
>JBGTAO010000217.1:0-4037 GCA_041749835.1 Gemmata sp.
GTACGGGTCAAGAACCAGGGCACGGTTTCGGCACGCAACATCGAAGTGGCCGCGTTTGCCCCGCAAGAACTGAAGGTGATCCGTGGCACCGGCTCCAATGGTGCCGATGGCCGCGTCGACGCCAACGGGAAGGTGGCCTTCGCAACGGTGGACGAGTTGAAACCGGGCGAGACACTGACATTCACGATTGATGTGGAAGCGGTGCGCTCCGGTGATGCCCGCTTCCGTGCCGAGGTGAAGGCCGAACACCTCACCCGACCGTTGCAGGAAGAGCAAGCGGCCCGCGTCCTGGGCAAGTAAGCCCGCGAACGGCCCTCCCATGGGCATTCCAACCACTTCTGATGACCACCCCGCCCAGCGGGGTGCGCACCCCGCCGGTTCTGGCAATCTGGGTAACTTGATCGGGAGAATTGTGGTGAACGGTCAAGCTGGTCGAGGGTGTAGCCGATGATGCAGGTATTGGCTCAACCCTGGCAGAGCGGGGCCGGCGCGGGTGCACGATGGCTCAGCGGGATGATGAACAGCAGCGGTGGCGGAATGGTCGGCGGATTGCCGGGGCCGTCGCTGTCGTGTTGTCTCTGCTGAGTTCCACACTTCAGGCTGCCGAACCGGTGCGAACCGTGGGCTTGTTGCGGCCCGTTGTCGAAGGTCAACCCGTCCGCGGCTATCCCGTCGAACTGACCGCACCGGGTGCAGTCGTCGGAATGCCACCCCCGGGAGCCGTGAGCACACCGCAAACGTCGTGCCCGAGCGAACCGCCGCCGGCGTGCGATGCCGATCGCCCGGCGTGGACACTCTTCGATTTCCGCACGCAATCGGGCGGTTGCTTCAGCGTGTTCCCGAGTACGCTGCTCTGGGAGCCCCCACTGGCGGGCAAGGATCAACCCCGGCTTCAACTGCTCCAAACCAATCTCTCGGATTCAACCTCGCAGAATACGCTTGATGGCATCGTGGGTGGCATCGCCGGCATGTTTCGCTACGAAGGTGCCAACAAGAAGTGGGCGATACAGTGGGATGCGTTCGCGGTCGTGTCGCTGCGGATTTCCGAATACGACTACATGATCGCGAACGACTTCCGGGCGGGGTTGCCGATCACGTTTCGCTATGGCAACTGGAGCGGCAAGTTCGGCTACGAACACACCAGTACCCACATGGGCGACGATCTCATCGTCAACAACGGGCGGCAACCCATTCTCTCGGTGAAAGATGAGCTAGTTGTGGGTCTTGATCACTGGTGCTGGGACCAACTGCGTCTGTATGGCGAATTCGCTTACGCATTCTCCCAGTACTCGTCGGTCGATGCCGATCCCATTCGGTTCGGAACGGGTTTCGAGTGGCGGAGCCGCAAGCCCACGGGAGTCGTGGGCCGACCGTATGCCGCGGCCCAGGTGAACTTCAGTGGCGATCAGGATTACGATCCGAACGTGGTTGTGCAGATCGGCTGGATGTGGCGGAAGCCTTCGCAACGGCTCGCGAGTTTTCGCATCTTCGGCGAGTATTACTCGGGCAAAGCCCCTTTCGGACAGCTCTTCCTCGAACCCAATCAGTTCTTCGCGATCGGCATGGCAATCGATTATTGAAGCCTCCCCGCGATCTTTTCACTGGTGGCTTCACACCCCGGGCGATACTGTCACAATAGCGGTGTGGAATGGGGGTCCGTTTCGGCACACGCCCATTGCGATAATTGAGGAACCGGCTGCGATCATGCCGAACACGTATGCTTGCGATCTGGCCGCAGTGCAAGAGGCGGCCGCCCGCATTATCGGAATCGTGCACCGCACACCCGTGATGACATCGGAAACGCTCGATCACCTCTCGGCACGCCGCCTCTATTTCAAGTGCGAGAATCTCCAGAAAACGGGTGCTTTCAAGTACCGCGGGGCCACTAATGCCGTGCGGCGGCTTCCCGACAGCGCCACCGGAGTCGTCACGCATTCCAGCGGCAATCACGCTCAGGCGTTGGCCCTGGCGGCTCGTGTTCGTGGAATCCCGGCATTTATCGTGATGCCCCGAACGGCACCAGGTGTGAAGAAGGCAGCGGTACTCGGCTATGGTGGCCAGGTCACGGAGTGCGAGCCCACACTGGCAGCCCGTGAAGAGACGGCAGTCGAGGTGATGCGGCGTACCGGGGCCGCACTGATTCCCCCATTCGACCACCCCGATGTCATCGCGGGGCAAGGTACGGCCGCACTGGAGCTGTTGGCAGAAGTTCCGAATCTCGATGCCATCATCGTCCCGGTTGGCGGCGGCGGGTTGCTGAGTGGCTGTTGCATTGCGGCACACGGGATCAAGCCCGGGCTGCGCGTCTTTGGTGCGGAACCGCTCGGAGCCGATGATGCAGCGCGATCCAAGGCCCGTGGGGAATGGGTGCCGCAGACCAACCCCAACACGATCGCCGATGGGCTCTTGACCAGTACCGGACAGTTGACGTGGCCCATCATCCGCGATTGCGTGGAGCGGGTCTTCACAGTGAGCGACGATCAGATTCGGAGTGCGATGCGGCTGGTGTGGGAACGAATGAAGCTGGTGGTGGAACCGAGTGGCGCGGTCGGCGTGGCAGTGGCGCTTAGCGACGAATTCCGGGCACTGGGGCAGCTTCGCAACGTTGGCATCGTCTTCAGTGGTGGCAATGTCAGCCTCGATCAGTTGTACTGGTAACGGCTGAACTGTAGCCGACGAACCGTGGCGCACCATAGGTTGTACCGCAACGCCGCTACTCACCAGGATCATCATGCATCGTGAGATTTCGCATACCGACGACCCGTTTCGCTCGGAATCACCACTCGGGCTGTACCTGCTCACAGCGCTCATCGGCTTGTTGCTCGCCGCCGATCTGTGGCCGGCCATCGCGGGGTGGTTGCAATCGCAGGGGCTGGAAACACTGAGTTGGTCCCGCGAGTTCTCGCTGGCCGATCTGGTGCCAGCCTTCACACGCTGGCTGCAATCGCAAGGGCTCGATTCCTACCGCTGGTTCTGGGATCTGTTCACCACCAACTTTCGCTACGCGCTCATCGCCGCTGTCATTGGTGGTTCGCGGGTGCTCTATGGCTCGCTCGAATCGCTGTTCGATGGGCGCATCGGATCGGATCTTGCGCTCGCGATCGCGTGTCTGGCCGCCATCCTGATCCGTGAGCCGCTCGTAGCCGCCGAGGTGGTCTTCATCGGTCTCGTGGGCGAGTGCCTGGAAGCGTTCACCTTTTCACGCACGCAGAATGCACTTGGCCAGTTGGCCGAACTGTTCCCGCGGCGCTGTTGGGTGCTGCGAGAGGGTACCGAGGTTCGTGTCTACACGGCGGACCTCCTCGTGGGCGATCAGGTCGTCGTGAAGCCCGGAGGACGGGTGCCGGTCGATGGCCTGGTGACCGACGGGCGCTCGGCAGTCGATACCAGTGCGCTCACGGGTGAAAGTGTTCCCGAGGACAAAGGATCGGGAGACGAAATCCTCGCGGGTTGCATCGTCCAGAACGGCCAGCTCACGATTCAGGCGCAGAAGATCGCCAAGCAAACGGTGGCCGGTCAGGTGATCGAACTGACCGCGCAAGCGCTCAAGGACAAAGCTCCGCTCGAACGCCATGCCGATCGGCTGGCCCGTTATTTCCTGCCTGTGGTGCTGGGATTGGCGGTGCTCACGTTTCTTGGCAATGTCGCTTTTCAGATGAGCGGTACACCGGCACCGGGAGCACTCAAGCCCACCATGCGTGCCGCGGCTCGCACCGCAATCTACCCGACACTCGGCGTTCTAGTTGTCGCTTGCCCCTGTGCGCTGATTCTGGCAACACCAGCCGCCGTGATTGCCGCACTGGGGCGGCTCGCCGGAACCGGTGTCCTCATCAAGGGCGGTTCGGCGATCGAACGGCTCGCCGGCGTGAACGCTTTTGCCTTCGATAAGACCGGCACGCTCACCGAAGGTAAGCTCGAAGTCGGCGATGTAATTGCCTTCTCATCAACAGCCGACGACGTGCTGACGGCTGCGGCAGCGGCCGAGCAGGGAAGCGAGCACCCGCTGGCCCGCGCGGTTCTGACGGCCGCCCAACAGC
>JBGTAO010000218.1:0-3677 GCA_041749835.1 Gemmata sp.
AATGCCGAAGAGTGCGCCGAGGCCACAGCCCGCGGTCGCACCCGAGATTCTCGATCCGACACAAGCCCGCGATGCAACCCGAACCCACACAATCGAGCGACAACGCTTCTGAAGAAACGGAATCGCACGCTTCCCACAACAGAACTACGCTGCTGACTTGGGGAATGGTTCAGTCGATTTGCGGCAGCGCTCAGCCATCGGGGTGTTGATTCTCCCAGACCAGGATGTGATGCATGAGATCGGCGGGGTCCAGATCCGAGGTCGGAAGTGGCCAGCCAAATCGTTCGGCCGCAGCCAGTTGAGATGCAGCACCGCGACTGTTCGGGGTGCCCCAGAGTTCGACGAAGCGGGCGATGGCACGCCCCCGCCGGCATAAACGGCGGACGCAGGACCAGGCATCTTCCTCGGTGCGAGCGGCTTCGGCCAGTAGTTCTGTCCAGTCGGCCACCCACTCCACCAGCATTCGGGCTTCGATATCCCCGAGGCCGCGAGTCAGTGCTTCGTCTCGCAAAACGTGTCGCAGTAACGGATCACACATTGTTGGCATGCACAACCCCCAGTACCACCAGCCGGGCAAGCCGGCGACCCTGCAGGTGGGCTCCGGCGTCGCCGGTTTCCCCCGCCCCCCTCCAGGCACTTCCCCTGTTTGTCGTTCGTCGTGTGTTGTGTCGCGGTGTATATCGACAGGTACCCACGGTCGCAAGCGCACTCATAAAGATTCTCGGCGCTCGTTGCGGTTGGCACGCGGCGCGATGTCTCGTAATCTGGGCGACACTCCCACAGCCCGCAGAGCCGGGGCTTCGGCTCAAGAAGGCAACCATGCTCGAAACTCTGCTCTCTTTGCTCGGCGCGTTTGTGCTTGTAGCGGTCCTGACCTGGATCTTCCCGCCCCTGCTGCGACCGCTGGCCTGGTTGCTCGTCCATACGCTGTATCGCTTTCGCCGCGACCACCCGGAACGAATCCCGAAGAGCGGCGGGGGGTTGATCGTTTGCAATCATGTTAGCTGCCTCGATTGGCTCGTGCTGGGTGTCGCGAGCCCTCGGCCCGTGACGTATGTGCTCTGGAATGGGTATTACCGCAACCCCGTGCTGCGGTTCTTCCTCTCGTGGGCACGGCACAACACGATTCGCATCGACAACAACACCGCTCGGCCGCACGCTCTGATGGACGGGTTGAAGCAGGTTACCACGGCACTCGATGCGGGAAAGCTGGTCGTGCTCTTTCCGGAAGGCCGCCTGAGCCTGAGCGGCAACATGTTCCCATTCGGGCGGGGAATCGAGTTCATCCTGCGAAACACGAAGACGGCCGTAAGCGTGATCCCCACTTGTACCGCCGGGCTCTGGGGAGGGTTCTTCAGTCATCGCGGTGGACCGGCCATGCGTAAGTTGCCGCTGGCACTGCGGCCACGGGTGGCGGTTTGGTTCGGTGAACCCGTTCCGAAGACCCTGACCGCGGCCGATTACCGGCTGGCCGTTCAGGAAGCGATGGCGAATCTGGCGCTGCGAGAGTCCGATTCCATCCCCTTGGTTCACCGTGTGTTTGTCCGCAACGCCGTGAGCTTCCGCAATCTGTTCCGGCCCTGTGTGATTGACAACTCGGCTGGTGCTCCGCGCACGCTGACCTGGGGCAAGACCCTGGTGGCCGCTCTGTGTGTGACGAACTATCTGCGCTCGCGGGTCGGCGAAGCGGCCAATGTGGGCATCTGGCTGCCCACGAGCCTCGGGGGCGCGCTGGCCAACCTGGCGATCGCTTTCCTGGGCAAGACATCGGTGAATCTCAATTACACCGCGGGCGTGGCACCGGTTCGCTCGGCCGTGCGGCAGTCGGGAATCCGCGTGGTCATCACATCACGCCGCTTTGTCACTCGGATGGCGCTCGATCTGCCGACAGAAATCGCCGTGATCTATTTGGAAGATGTGCTCGATGCCGTGACGAAGTGGCAGCGCATCCGGACGTTCCTTGCGGTTCTCGCTGCACCGGGCTGGCTGATGGAGCGCTGGCTTGGGGTGCATCACCATCGGGTGGATCAACCGCTGACTATCGTCTTTTCGAGCGGCAGCACGGGGGAACCCAAGGGCATTGTTCTGACGCACCGCAACGTTGGCAGCAACGTGGATGCCACCGTGCGCACCATTGGCATCGACCCGAGCGATCGCCTCTTCGGTGTGCTGCCGTTCTTCCATAGCTTCGGCTATACCGTCTGCCTGTGGGCTCCGCTCGTGGCGCGCTGCATTGCGGTGTATTACCCCGATCCCCGGGCGGCCAAGGAAGTGGGCGAGTTGGTACGGCTGCACCGGGCCACCTTGCTACTGAGCACCGCGACCTTCCTGCGCTTCTACGTTCGCCGCTGCGACAAGGACGACTTCCGCACCATTCGCATTCTGGTGTGTGGCGCGGAGAAGCTACCCGTGAAGCTACAGGACGAGTTCCGCGACAAGTTTGGCGTGCTCGCGCTGGAAGGGTACGGCTGTACCGAGCTGTCGCCGGTGGTCTCGACGAACCTGCCCGATCTTGCTGCCCAAGATGTGGTGCAACAACGCAACTTCCGCGGAACGGTCGGCCAACCGATTTTCGGAGTGTGCGTGAAAGCGTTCTCGCCCGACGAGGACCGCACACCGCTGCCAGTCGGTGCCGAAGGTGTCCTCTGCGCCAAAGGGCCGAACGTGATGTCGGGGTACTTGAACCACCCCGAGAAGACCGCCGAGGCGATCCACGACGGCTGGTACAACACCGGCGATATTGGCCATATCGAACCCGAAGGGTTTGTTCGCATTACGGGTCGCGTGTCGCGCTTTGCCAAGATTGGTGGCGAAATGGTGCCGCTCGAACGGCTCGACGAAGAACTCCACGACGCCCTGGCGAGTAACGGGGAACGTGTGCTCGCCGTGGCTGCGGTGCCCGACGAGAAGCGTGGCGAGCGCGTGGTGGTACTGCACCTGCCGGAAATCGGTGATCGGCTCAGTGGTGTGCTCGATACGCTGGGAACCCGCGGGCTTCCCAATCTCTGGATTCCCGATCGCCGCGATTGCCACACCGTGGACAGCATGCCCGTTCTCGGGAGTGGCAAGCTCGATCTGAAAAAGCTGGGCGACCTGGCCAAGGAACTGGCCCGGCGGTGAATCCGTGGCAGTTGATTGAATCAATCTTTCCGCAAATCAAGGCGACCTGGCCAAGGAACTGGCCCGGCGGTGAATCGGCTTCACTCACCGTCCGCCCGGCGGAGCACGCCCCACGCATGCCAACACTCCTGACACGCTGCCGGATTGTACTCGTCCGGCCCCATTTCCCGGGGAACCTCGGTTCGGTTGCCCGCGTGATGCGCAACTTCGGCCTGAACGATCTGGTCCTGGTTGCGCCGTACACGTTCCCGACCAATCCGGAAGCGCGTCGCCTCGCCACGCACGGGATCGATGTGCTCGATGCTGCACGCATCGTCCCGGATCTGGGCGACGCGCTCGCCGATTGCGTCTTCACGCTGGCCACTTCGGGACTGACCGCCGGGGTGGTTCGCAGTGGAATGCTGGGCACTCCGGCCGCGCTGATGCCCCGCCTTGCGATGATCGCCGAAACTGGGCCGGTCGCGCTGGTGTTTGGGCCGGAACCGCACGGGCTGACCAACGATGAGCTTGGCCGTTGCCACGGGGTGATTCACATTCCCGTCGATCCCGAGTTCACC
>JBGTAO010000219.1:0-11769 GCA_041749835.1 Gemmata sp.
GACCCGTCTGACGGAGGAGTTTGTCGATGGCATACACGGGTCCCAACCCCATTCGGCGCGGATCGCACCCTGCGATTGCATAAGCGTGAACGAAACCCAACGGCTCCTGGTCCCGCACCTCACTGGCTAACCGCAGCACCAGCGCGGCGGCACCATCAGTAATCGGGCAGCTATTCCCAGCCGTGACCGTGCCAGCTTTTCGATCGAAGATCGTGGGGAGTTTGGCGAGGGCTGCCAGCGATTGCCCGGGTCGCGGGCCAGTATCCATTGCCACCTGATCCTTGCCCGCGATTTCTGCAGGGACAGGAACGACTTCATTCGCAAAAAAGCCACGCTTCCACGCGGTCACTGCCTTCTCATGGCTGGCCAGCGCGAAGCGATCTTGTTCTTCCCGACTGATGCCAAATTGCTTGGCCAGCACCTCCGCGGTTTGACCCATGTTCAAGCCACACGTGGGGTCGGTCAGGCCCAGTTCGAGCGCAGGCACTGGCTTGAACAGCGAGGGGCGAATTCGTGTGAAGAGGGCGAGCCGACGCCAAAAGCTCGCTCGCTTCAGTTCGAGAAACCACTCTTTTGCGCGTTGGTTCCACAGAAACGGTACGTTGGTCATCGATTCAGTACCGCCGGCCACCACGACACCGGCGCGACCATCGGCCAGGATCTGCCAACCCGTGGTGATTGCCTCCAGACCCGACGCACAATTGCGATTCACAGAATGGGCGATCCGATCTTGTGGTACACCGGCCCGCAGGGCGATCACGCGCGCCAGATTCGACGCATCGGTTTGACCCGCTACCGTTCCAAACACCACTTCGTCGATATCGGTCGGCGCGAGATTCGCGCGAGCCAGCGCTTCAAGTAAGGCAACGCGGCCGAGTTGATCGGCGGGAACCTGTGCCAGTGCACCATACGCCTTTGCAAACGGCGTGCGTGCTCCCGCGAGAATCGCCAATGCCGGTAATGCAGTTTCCGTTGGCATGATTGGCCTCCATTCGTCGGTAGAGTTAACCGCCGCCCGGGGTTTGGGACTCGTTGGCGTACTGATCCCGCAGCACACGCCTGAGCACCTTACCCAACGGGCTCCGTGGCAATGGCCCCGTTACGACTTCGACCAGACGCGGCCGACGGTGCACTTCAAGATGCTCGCGGGCGAACTCGTCGAAGTGCCTGCGATTGAAAGTCTTCCCCGGCTTGACGACGACCACGGCCTTCACCACTTCACCGCGATCGGGATCGGGCACGCCTAACAGCGCGATGTCTTCGATCCCCTCATACAGGCTGAGGACATGCTCGACATCCGACGGATACACATTCACACCAGACGTGATGATCAGATCTTTCTTGCGATCTACGATCTGGAAGAAACCGTCTGCGTCGCGCTTCGCAAGATCGCCCGTGAAGAGCCAGCCGTCCCGGAGCGCTGCTGCCGTGGCTTCAGGATCGTTCCAATAACCTGCCATCACCTGTGGGCCACGGATGATGAGTTCGCCGACTTCGCCATGCGGCATCTCCCGGGTGCCGGTCTCGGCATCCACGATGAGCGCCTCAGTATCGGGTAATGGGAGCCCAATGGTGCCCGGTCGTGCGGTGCCATCGAGTGGGCCACTATGCGTAACCGGGCTGGCCTCCGAGAGACCGTAGCCCTGCACGACAATCGCACCGGTGTGCTTGGCGAATTCGGCTGCCACAGCGGGATCGAGTGGAGCACCGCCCGAGATGACACCACGAACGCTCTTCAAATCCAGGTGTCGATTGCGGAGTACGCGATTGAATCCAGCGAGCATCGCGGGAACAGCGGGGATGAGCGTGGGCCGTTGCCGCTCGATCAGTTTGAGAATGGCATCGGGGCGAAACCGGTGGTGCAGCAGCATCGTTGCGCCCATGGCAACGCCATTGAGTAAACAGGTTGTGAGGCCGTAACTGTGAAAGAACGGCAAACAGCCAAGAATGACTTCCTGGACATCACGCTGTTCGGTCCAGTGACGTAATTGCCAGGCATTCGCGAGCAAATTGTGATGGGTCAGTACGACGGCCTTGGGCCGGCCCGTGGTGCCGCCGGTCGGCAGGATCATGGCGGAGTTTTCCGGAGCAATCTGCGGCAGTTCGACACCGACAGGAGCAGAATCGAGAGCTTCAAGTAACGGAATCTCATCGCTTCGCCGCGAGCGCAAACCCAAACGGCGAATTTTGAGCAGTCGGTAGAGAATGAAGTCGAGCCAGGGTAACCGATCGGCCAGAGTCGTGACCAACACCTTCGCAGGGTGGCGGGTCTCCGAGTCACCCAGAAGGGGCAACAAGAGATCCAGGCTCACGACGATTTGACAATCCGTGGACTTGAGGAGTGCCACCACTTCTTCACGAACCATCAAGGGGTTTAATGGTACCGCAACACCCCCTGCCAGCCAGGTGCCAAACAGCGCGATTGCGTATTCCGGGATATTCGGAAGCAGTACCCCAACGCGGTTCCCCGGGCGAATTCCGTTGCGGAGCAAGACCGCAGCCAGTTGTTGAGACTGATGGAATAACTCCTGGTAAGTGATTTGCTGTTGAAAGTAGTGGCAGGCAACTTGGTCGGGCTTCTGTTCAGCCACCTGCTGAAGAAGCCACCCAAGTGGCTCCTTCGGATAATCGAGGTGTGCTGGAACGCCCTTGGGATAATGGACAATCCAGTCGTGGCCCGTCAGCTGAGATGGAGAATGAGACACGTGGCCTCCCTTGTCGATACACGACATTCGGGAAGGGGCGGCCGCGGCTCAAGTTGACAAAGGCATTCTGGAATCCACAGCGTCAGAATTCGGCTGTGTTGAGCGGCCGTAAATTGACCAATACATTATTCGATGCCCACGGACCTGAATCAATCCCCGTTGTGGTATTCCTGCCCATGATGGCAGGTTATCGGCGCTGTTCATAGCGTGGAATCCGCTTTGTTGCCGGGATCACCACACGAAGCCGATCAAGGCCAGACAACACTCGGACAGCCCTTCCCGAAGTTCGGTGGAGTCATTCAATACTGAAGATCTCCCTTTCCAACCTGGAGTCGCCATGCGCTTAGCCACCATCCTCACCCCGCACGGCCCGCGTGCGGCCATTGCCACCAGCGATTCCTACGTGGACTTACACGCAACCGATCCCGGGTTGCCAGTCTGCATGAAGGCGTTGCTTGCGGCGAGCCCTGCGATTCGGAAAGTTGCCGCCGAGGTGGCGATGAGCCCCCGAGCGGTGAAACACGCTGCCAATGCGGTGAAACTCCTGCCGCCGGTGCCAAACCCCGGCAAGATCCTCTGTATTGGTTTGAACTATCGCGATCATGCGATCGAAGGTGGCAAAGCCATTCCCACGGAGCCGGTGCTGTTTGCCAAGTTCCCGAACACACTGATCGCCCATGGTGAGCCCATCCAGTTGCCTCGGGTCGCTCAGAAAGTCGATTACGAAGCGGAGTTGGTCATTATCATCGGCAAGACTGGGCGACACATCCCGAATGATCCTTCGGCGTTCGAATATGTTGGTGGTTACACCTGTGGCCACGATGTGAGTGCGCGCGACTGGCAGTTTCGCGGTGAAGAGAAGCAGTGGATTATTGGCAAAACATTTGACACGTTTGCACCGACCGGCCCGGTCCTGGTCACAGCGGATGAGTTGACTGACCCGCACAGCCTGCAAATCCAGCTTCGACTGAATGGAACTACGCTGCAGAATTCGAACACCAAAGAATTCATCTTTGGCGTCCCGCATCTGCTTTGGTTCCTCTCGCAAGTAGTAACGCTCGAACCGGGGGATCTGATCTTCACGGGTACTCCTCCGGGTGTCGGTATTGCCCGGAAACCACCAGTCTTGCTCAAACCGAGCGATGTCGTTGAAGTGGAGATCGAAAAGATCGGTGTGTTGAAGAACCCCTGCGTCCCTGAGACGTGATCGGACGTGCTGATAGGCCAGGTGTGCCGGTGAGAATGATTGCCGGCACACGCTCGCTGATCTGGTCGCAGCGTTCCTGGCGACTACTTCTCAACCACGTCTTCGCTGTAAACACTTTCGTACTCGAATTTGGTCCCTTGCCCTTGGTGGTTCAGCAACTCGGCTTTCGCTTTGAGCCGAGCGGCGTGGTAGCGGTTTGCCGTGGTGCTGAAATAGACCTCGCCGGTCCACAGCATGGGAACCAAGGGGATACGCTCCGCGAGCGCCTTCGGAGGATCTTTGAGAGCGGTTTCCACCGCCATGACAAGCAACCCCGTCTTCACCTCGGTCGCACGGAAGCTCTGGCTGAACTCATGGCTCTCCCCGGTACCCAGGGGCGGATCGAGCTTCATCTGGAATGCCCGAACCCAGGTTTGCCCCACGGTCGGCCCGGTATCAGGGAGCACCATGCGGAATGGCAACTCGGCCTGGAGCCGCGCCCCGGAACCCGCCTTGGCTTCTTTCACTTCCACCAGCTTTCCCTGCGAATCCACCTTCACGGTCACCACCGGCACGTTGAGGTACGCTGCCATCTCGCGCGCGTGCTCCGGGTCTGCCGAGTCACGGACAACCGAGGAACCATCGGGCCGCAGAAATTCATTCTTCATCGCGGTGATTGTCATTTCCAGCGTGGCCACACCCGTCGCGTCGACTGCCTTGACGGTCCAGCGCCGTACGAGCGCGAGGTTCGTCTTCGCTACTGTCGTGACAGGCTTTTCCGTCTTTTCATCGAGTACCGTTTCGCGGACCACGGTTTGTTGAGTGACCTTGTAGGTCACCGACTGGTCCACTTGCCACTTGAAGCGCAATGGTGGGTTTGGGTTGCCACCGGCGACTGGTGGCTGTGCCGCCACAGAAGGTGGAGTAATAAGGAATAGCAAAACAGCAGATTGGCGGAACATGGGAACCTCCGCGATTCGGGGTGGTCTCGCGGGGATACCAACATCCGGCGAACGTGGGAAGAGCAACCAAAGCGCCAACCAAATTCACGAACGAGTACGGAACTGCGCGAGCACACACCCCAGTGCAATGGCCATCCAACAAGCGGCCGGAAGCCAATCGCCGATCCGTGCGTACCACGATGGGCGGGTATCGATGGGCACAATCGCCGAGACGATTCCTTCCATCTTCTTGGATCCACCCCAGGACTCACCCGGCAAGGCTACCACGCGGCCATCGGAATCGATCACCGCGGAGATCCCCATGTTCACACTGCGAACGATCGGTCGGCGGGCTTCGATCGCGCGAAATCGACAGATCGCAAGGTGTTGCTCGTGTTCTTCCGTCCCATCGAACCAGCCGTCATTCGAGATGTTCACCAGGAAATCGACGGGCTGCTCGGTCACATACTGTCGCGCCAGATAGGGGTCGGAATCTTCGTAGCAGATCAAGCACCCGAAGGTGTAATCCCGGTTGCTGCTGGTGAGGGGGAACCGCGTCCACGATTCTCCAGGGCGACACGAGTAATCCCATTTGTACGGCGTGAAGGTGGACATGAACGGGAAGGTTTCTTTGAGCGGGACGTATTCGCCAAACGGAACCAGATGCATCTTATCGTACCGGCCAACCTTCCGGCCAAGTGTATCGAGCAACAGTGCCGAGTTGTAGCGCCACTCGCGATTGGCTTGCCATTCATAGGCATTCAGCCCTAGCAAAACAGGTGAGCCTGGGCGGAACTCCGAGAAGTTCTTCAGCGATTTCGAAGCGATACGTGCGAACTCTTCGGAGGGCACCGTATCGTCCGCGATCTCGAACCAATCATCGGCGAAACAGGTTTCAGGCCAGACGATCAGATCTGCGGGTGGCTCCAACTTCATGGCTTGCAAGTGAAGCCCGGCATAGGTTTTTGCGAGTGATTGTCCCTTCAGGTTCTTTTCGGCTTGAGGCACACTCCCCTGGATCGCGGCGACCCGTGGGCCGGGAGAGAACGCGGGGTGCGACAATGCCCAGAACCCGTACCCAAGGGAACCTAGCAGAAAGACCAGAACAGCGGCCGTTCCAATTCTGAGTGACCGGAGCGTTGGGGCTCTCAGTGCCGGTACGGGTTCGCCCCAGCGGAGCCAGCGCTGAACAGCAACACTTCGGAATGCCCACTCGGCGAGCAACCCGTTGCAAGCGGCAACCAGGAACGAAACTCCGTAAACGCCACCCACATCGGCAATTTGAATCAGTGGGAGGAAAGCGTGCTGGCTATAACCCAAGAAATACCAGCCAAAGCCGATCATCTGGTACAGGTGCAACGGCTTCAAAAACGGGTAGCCAGTGGGGAAGTGCATGCGGGCATATTCCAGTGCGACCCACACCACCGGCACAGAAAGCCACAGCGGAATTTCGAATCGGTCCAAGCGGCGAATAAGGTCGAGCCCAACGACCCAGAAGAGCGGCAACACCAGAGCAAGACCGATCCAGGAAGCGTACATCATAGGATGGGCGACACGCACCCATTGCGTCGCCAACACAAAGAAGGTGAACCCTCCCAAGTATGCGGCCAAATAGCGCCGTCGCCGCGACGCCTTGACTCGCACCAGGCTGAGCCAGGGCACTAGGGCACCGAACGCCAGGAAGCCCAGGTTCACCGGGAAGAACGCCATCCAGAGCACGATTCCGGAGATTGCAGCAGGGAGGAACACGAGAGGCATCAGGAGTCCTTCCAGAGAACCAGGAGTTCATGCATCAGAGCAGGATCACGGAAACGGGTTGGCCCACGTCGAGCCGGGTATCTCCGGGCGACAGGACCAGGAATGCATCGGCTGGTTGCAGACCACATAAGTCCGGGGCACCCTCCCAGGGCAATGGCCGAATGGCCACGCCGTCATCGCGATACTCGAGCCGTGCCGGGAAGTACGTGGGTCGATCCGTCGTGATGGAGAGGCGTTCCCCGAGCGGGAGCGTGGATACACGGGGTTCTGGATTCGGATATCCGGCCAGTGCTTGTAATGCCGGTTTCACGAACAACTCAAAGCACACAAACGCGCTCACGGGATTGCCGGGCAACCCGAAGACCAGGGTCTTCTCGCGCGTGCCAAAAAGCATGGGTTTGCCGGGTTTCATTCGCACTTGCCGGAATGAAATCGAAACGTCCAACGATCCCAGGATCTCCGGTACCAGGTCGAACGTTCCCACCGAGACTCCTCCAGCGATCACGAGAACGTCGGTCGCATCCAGGGCCGCGCGGATGGCGTCGCGGGTAGTGGTGCGGTCGTCGCGCACGATCCCCAGGTAGTTCGCAATACCCCGCGCCTGGGTAATCTGAGAACAAAGCATCGGCCCGTTCGAGTTCCGGATCTTGCCAAGAGGCAGCGGTTCGCCGGGTTCGATCAACTCGCTCCCCGTGGAAAGAACATTCACCCGGGGTTGGCCGTAGAGATTCGCTTCGGGGAGCCCCAAACTGGCCAGTACGCCGAGCGCTGCCGAATTCAGCACGGTACCAACCGGAAGCACCACATCACCAGCACGCATCTCCGTTCCTCGAGCGAATACCCATTGCCTGGGTTTCACCGACTGATCCGTGATCTGGATCCGCTTGGGCTCGATCTCGATCGTGTCTTCCTGCATGACAACAGCATCGGCCCCATCAGGGATGGCCGCACCCGTGAAGATTCGTGAGCAAGTACCTGGCTGAACCGACTGACTCGGCAGCGAACCCGCGGCGATCTCTTCCACGACCCGCAGGGCAACACCCGGCGTGCAGTCGGCTGCACGGACCGCGTATCCATCGCGGAGGGATTTGGAGAACGGTGGAGAATCGGTATCGGCAACGGCATCCCTTGCCAGCACACGGCCAAGCACGGCAGGTGTCAGAACTGTCTGGCTCGCAGCCAGTGGCTTGACCTGGTCCAGAACAATTGCGAGTGCTTCCGCGACTTCCATCATGAACGCTATACTCCGTGGGACACCGAATTGTATACCGATCCCATGATGCCGATCTACCTCGACTATAACGCTACAACACCGGTCGATCCTGCTGTCATCGAAGTTGTGGCGGAATCGCTTCGCGAGCACTGGGGGAATCCGTCGAGTGCTCACCGGCGCGGGCGGGAAGCACATCAGGCGGTTGAGCACGCACGCACGTTTGTTGCCGAGTTGATCGGAGCACGGCCCGAAGAAATCGTCTTCACGGGTGGCGGTTCCGAGGCGAGTAATCACGCCATTAAGGGAACTTGCCTTCGCCGGCCCCGTGCCTTTCTAGCTCGATTGCTTGGTGGGCGTTCTCCGGACAGAGTTCAAATTATTACAACCGAAGTGGAACACCCGGCCACACTGCAGCCCATTGAGTTTTTACGCCAGTTGGGAACAATGGTCACGATTCTGCCTGTCGATGGTTGGGGATTGGTCAATCCTGATGATGTGAAACGAGCGATCACTCCGCGAACTCGGCTCATCAGTGTGATGCATTCCAACAACGAAGTTGGAACCATCATGCCGATCAAGGCCATTGCTGCGATTGGTCGAGAACACGGTGTGTTGGTGCACACCGATTGTGCTCAATCGTTAGGAAAGGTTCCCGTGAACGTGGCCGACCTTGGTGTCGATTTGCTCACCATGGCGGGGCACAAGTTTTATGCTCCCAAGGGTGTTGGTGCGCTCTATGTGAAGCGGGGAACTCAACTGGAGCCGCTCATTCATGGGGCTGGGCACGAGAGTGGACGACGCGCCGGCACCGAGAACGTTGCGTACATTGCCGGTCTTGGTAAAGCCGCTCAAATCGCTGCTGCATCGCTGCCTGGGGCAACGGCACAGTTCCGTCGATTGCGGGAACAACTTCATTCCGCACTGCAGAACGCACTCGGAGAACGGCTTCACCTCAATGGTCACCCGGAGTCACGGTTACCCAACACGCTGAACGTGAGCTTTCTCGGACAGATCGGCTCGGAGCTGCTGGGCCGGGTTCCCGAGATCGCGGCATCCACGGGCTCGGCCTGCCACGAGGGGAAGATCACCCGATCACTCGTACTGTGTGCGATGAATGCTTCACTAGAAGTGAATCATGGAGCGGTCCGCCTGAGTGTTGGTCGATACACCACGCCCGAGGAAATCGATTGTGCTGCCAAGTTGCTGGTGAAAGCCGTGCGATCGTAGAATTGCAACTATGGATGCCTTCAACCCACACGATTTGCTGTTCACCGACACCGCGCATCCCTTTCATCTGCATCACATGGAGATGTGCTTGCAGGAGGCGGAGGTGGCCGCCGATGAAGACGAAGTGCCCATTGGTGCTCTGATCGTGCATCCGGATATGGGTGTGATCGGGCTAGCCCACAACCAGCGCGAGCAGCTTCACGATCCGACTGCACATGCCGAACTCATTGCACTCACACAGGCCGGCAATGCCCTGAAATCTTGGCGACTGGATCAGTGCATCTTATACGTGACACTGGAACCGTGCCCGATGTGTGCCGGCGCGGTGGTCAATGCCCGCATGGCAATGGTCGTGTATGGTGCGGCCGATCCGAAAGCCGGAGCATGCCACACGCTCTACCAGATCCCGAGCGATTCCCGGCTGAACCATCGCGCTGTGGTGCTGGGTGGTGTGCTGGCCGAGCGATGTGGTTCAATCCTCTCTCGCTTCTTCCGCAAGAAGCGAGAGCATGGTAAGAAGTGATGGCACGAATGCATTCCAACGGAACCCGCGCTGCGCTCCACTGAAAACAATCCGATCTCTTGCGGGAGTTTCTCTGTTGGAACAGCTCCAGCATCGGATATCCTGATATCACATTCCCCGACTGCATGGCCTCGCAGGGCTCGTCTCGATCACACCGCAGATTGCCGAAGCGATTTTCGGATTAGTAGTGCCAGTAATACCTTGTCGATGTCAATGAATTCGATCTCGATCTAGTTCGGCAAAACGTCGGGGGCGCGAGCATTCGGAGAGTTCGATGCGATCAGGGATACTCTTCTGGGCGGCGTCGGTCGTGCTGGTGCTCGCGCTTTCACTGTTCGCAATGGCGTCAGACGACGTGTGGTGGTCATTCCAGCCAATCCGCAAACCCGAACTCCCCGCGAAACTGGTTCAGCAAACCGCGGCAGATCACCCCATTGATCGCTGGGTGCAGATCCGCCTTGCCGAGCAGCGAATGACTCCGTCACCCGAAGCGGATCGCGGCACACTCATTCGCCGCTTGACATTCGATCTGACGGGGCTGCCGCCGACACCGGACGAGGTGGAAGCGTTCCGCAGTGACCGATCCCAGAACGCCTACGAAAAACTGGTTGATCGCTTGCTCGCCGCACCCGCCTACGGCGAACGGATGGCCCGATTGTGGATGGATGCGGTACACTTTGCCGAGACTCACGGCCACGATCAAGATCGAGTGAGGCCCAATGCCTGGCGCTACCGCGACTACTTGATTGCGGCTTTCAATTCCGACACGCCCTACACCCGATTGGTGCAAGAACAGATTTCGGCGGATGTGCTTTTCCCCGAAACCCCGGCCAAGATTGCGGCGCTGGGTTTCCTGGCGGCCGGCCCCTGGGACGAAAGCTCGTTACGGGATATTCGGGAAGACAGCATCGACCGCGAGGTCGCCCGTTACCTGGATCGTGACGACATTGTGACCACCGTGATGAGCACCTTCCAAGGGCTTACGGTGCAGTGCGCGCGCTGCCACGATCACAAGTTCGATCCGATCACGCAGGAGGAATACTACCAGCTCCAGGCCGTGTTCGCGGGGGTCGGTCGCGGTGATGTCGCATACGAGCCGGACTCCAAGACCGCAAACCGACGACGAGAGCTACAAGCGACACTTCAGTCGCTCGACACCAACGACCCGGCGCAGATTCCCAAACTGGAATCGCCTTCGATGCAAAAAGCGATCGAGGCGTGGGAGGCTCGACATGGAGGAGCGGGCGTTGTCTGGGAGGCACTCAACTCTTTGGGGCTCGAATCGGCCAACGGTGTGAAGTTGTCCAAGCAAAAAGACGGTTCGATTCGCTCCGAGGGACCTCGCCCCGAGAAAGACACTTACACGTTCCAGGCAACGGTGAAAGCCAAGCGCATCACGGCCGTCCGGCTGGAACTGCTCGCCGACACCACATTGCCTCAGGGCGGGCCGGGTCGAGCGGACAATGGCAACCTGCACCTCAGTGAGCTCACGCTCGCAACAACCTCGATTCAGGACGGCGAGTCCAAGAAACCGCGGGTCGTGGCACTGCGCAATCCCAGCTCGGACTACGACCAGCCGGGATGGACGGCAGCGCATGCGATAGATGGCGTGGCAGCTACCGCATGGGGGATTTATCCACACGTCGGGAAGTCGCACGAGGCCATTTTCGAACTCGTGGAACCGATCGACGCCGCGACGGGGGCCAAGCTCGTATTCCAACTGGTCCAACTCCACGGTGGTGGCCACGTGATTGGTCGCTTCCGGATTTCGATCACCGAAGCCGCCGGACCCGTCAAAGTGTCCGTGCTACCGGCAACGATCGCAAAGATCCTGGCCACGCCTGCCAAAGCCCGAACTGCTGAACAAACTGCGACCCTCGCCAGGCATGTGTTCCGCGAGGATATTCAGGCTGAGCTCTCCGCGCTGCCCACGATGGTTCAAGCCTACGTGGCCGCCCCCAACTTCACCCCGGATGCCACCCATCGACCGACTGCGAAGCCCCGTGAGGTGCATCTCCTGAAGCGCGGTGATATTCGCCGACCGCAGGAGAAGGTCGAGCCTGGTGCGCCTGCGTGTCTCCCAAAACACCCGGGAACATTCAAGTTGCGTTCTCCTGAGTCCGAAGGGGAACGCCGGGCCGCACTCGCGCGTTGGATCACGTCTCCGGATAACCCATTGACGTGGCGTGTCATGGCCAATCGCATTTGGCAGCGGT